>JBGSOI010000022.1:0-56970 GCA_041739215.1 Akkermansiaceae bacterium | reverse complement strand
TTGACGTTGAAAGATTCTCCCGCCGCGACGGTGATGCGGCGGCCGGCGCTGTTCTGGAAATGGAGGAGGACCGGGGTGGGGCCGGGGTGCTCGGTGAGGGCGAGCTTGATGTCGATCAGGTCGCGGTCGCTGTGGCGGGTGGTCGAGAGCATGAGTTCTAGCGGTCCCTTGCCGTTGGCGGCGACCCGCTTGGGCTTGAGTTCGGAGAGTTCGTTGCCGGTGATGCGGCGACCGCCGGTGCGGTCGTCCACCTGGATGCTGCCCTTGAGCCTGATGATTTTTCCGGGCTCCAGCAGTCCGGCGTCGCGGGCGGGGACGAAGGTCTCGCCCCACAGCATGATTTCCGCACTGCCGGTGAAGTCCTCCAGTACGAGCACGCCGAAGGGCTTTCCGGTCTTGGTGGTTTTCGCGTCGAGCGAGCGGACCATTCCGGCGAAAGGATACTTGTCGCGGGGATTGGATAGATCGAGGTCGTCGATGAGGCCGAGACGGCGGTATTTGTTCGAGTCGATGACGCTGCGGAACTTGTCGAGCGGATGGCCGGTGACGTAGAAGCCTAGCAGTTCTTTTTCGTGGGCGAGGCGCTCGTCCTTGGTCCATTCCGGCACGGAGGACTCCGAACGTTGTGAACGGGTCTTGGGCGCGGGGGCGGAGAACTCCATGGAATCGAACATGGAGACCTGGCCGGACGCGCGGTCCTTTTGGGCGGACGAGGCGGAGGCGCAGACTTGCTCGAGCCGGGCGCACATGCCTGCGCGCGTTTCCTCGGTCCAGTCGAGGGCTCCGGCTTTGGCGAGGTTTTCGAGGATGCGCTTGTTGACCACCTTGGAATCGAGGCGGGAGGCGAAGTCGTCCAGCGAACTGAACTTGCCGTTTTTCTCGCGGTCGGCGATGGCGATGGCCATGGCTCCCTCGCCACAGTTCTTGATGGCGGCGAGGCCGTAGCGCACGCCTTTCGAGCCGTTAGGCGTGGTCTCGGGGGAAAACCGGAGTTGTGAGGCGTTGAGATCGGGCGGCAGGATTTCCATTCCCATGCGGTGGCACTCGGAAACGAAAACGCCGATCTTGTCGGTGTTGTGGATTTCGTTGGAAAGCAGGGCGGCCATGAACTCGACCGGGTGGTTGGCCTTCAGGTAGGCGGTCCAGTAGGAAATGTGGCCGTAACAGGCGGAGTGGGATTTGTTGAAGCCGTAGCCAGCGAACATCGCGATCTTGTCGAAGATCTGGTCGGCGAGTTTCTTGCCGATGTTGTTGGTCTTTTCCGCACCTTCGACGAATTTCGCCCGCTGCTTCTCCATCTCCACCGGGTCCTTCTTGCCCATCGCGCGGCGGAGAAGGTCGGCACCACCGAGTGAGTATCCGGCGAGCACCTTGGCGGCGTTCTGGACCTGTTCCTGATAGATCATGACGCCGAAGGTGTCGCCGCAGACGCTTTCCAACAGGGGGTGCTCGTACATCGCGCGGGTGCGGCCTTTTTTCACGTCCAGCATCTGGTCGATGAACTGCATGGCTCCCGGCCGATAGACGGCGAGAAGGTCGATGATGTCATCGATCTTCTCGATGGCATACTTGCGACAGGTCTCGACCATGCCGCCGGATTCCAACTGGAACACGCCCATCGTCTCGCCGCGGTTGAGGAGTTCGAAGGTTTTCCAGTCTTCCAGTGATACCTTCTCGATGGCGAAATCCGGGGTGTGCTTGCGGATGTGCTGCACGGCTTCCTGGATGACGGTGAGGTTTTTCAACCCGAGGAAGTCCATCTTGAGCAGGCCGACGTCGGTGATGGCCTTCATGTCATACTGGGTGACGACTTCCCCTTCGTTTCCACGTGTCAGGGGGACGTGTTCGTCGAGCGGGCGGTCGCCGATCACGACTCCGGCGGCGTGGACGCCGACGTTTCTAGCAAGTCCTTCGAGTTTGGTGGCGTAACTCCAGAGCTGCTGATAGGTGGTGCTGCTCTCGATGAGTTCCTTCAGCTCGGGCTTCGACTCATACTCGTCCTTGAGTTTGATGTCGGGCTTGGCCTCGATCATCTTGGCGATGCGGTCGCCCTCGCCATAGGAAATGCCCATGACGCGGCAGACGTCGCGCAGCACGCTCTTCGCGCCGAGTTTGCCGTAGGTGATGATGTGGGAAACGCTTCGTTCACCGTATTTTTTCCGCACATAGTCGATGACCTCGACGCGGCGGCTCTGGCAGAAGTCGATGTCAACGTCGGGCGGGCTGACACGCTCGGGGTTGAGGAATCGCTCGAACAGGAGGCCGAAGCGCATCGGACAAATGTCGGTGATACCCATGGCGTAAGAAGCCAGAGAACCGGCCGCGGATCCCCGGCCGGGTCCTACCGGGATGTCATTGTCGCGCGCCCACTGGATGAAGTCTGCGGTGATGAGGAAGTAGGAGGCAAAACCGAGCTGGTTGATGATGTCCACCTCGTATTTCAAGCGGCTCGCGATTTCCTCGGACTCGGCTTTTTCCACGCCATAGCGTTTTACCAATCCGTCGCGGCAGACTTTCATCAGATACTCCTCGCGCGGGCTGCCGTCGGGCGTGCCGAATTGCGGGTATTTTTCCGAGCTGGTGGAGTCGAGTTTGATGGTGACGTTGCAGCGCCCGGCGATTTCCAGCGTCGCATCGCAGGCTCCCGGCACGTCGGCGAAGATCTCGCGCATCTGCTCGGGGGTCTTGAAATAGACTTCCGGCGAGTAGTGCATGCGGTTTTCATCGATCACCAGATTTCCGGTGCCGATGCAGATCATCACGTCATGTGCCTCGTGGTCGAACTTGTTGAGGAAGTGCACGTCATTCGCGGCGACGACCTTGAGGTCCATTTCCTTCGCGAATTTGAGCAGGGAAGGGGTGACCAGCCGCTGCGGTTCGAGGCCGTGATTGTGGATTTCGACGTAGGTGTTAGACTTGCCGTAAATGTCCACGATCTCGACCAGCGTCTCGCGGGCCTTCTCCTCGTCGCCCGCTCTCAACCACTCGTTGACCGGGCCGGAGATGCAGCCCGTTAGACAGATGATGCCTTTGGAAAACTCGCGCAGCGTGTCGCGGTCCACTCGGGGCTTGCCGTAGTAGAGGCCTTCGAGATTTCCTTTGGAGACGAGCTTGCTCAGATTGTTCCAGCCCTCGTTGTTTTCGGCCAACAACGTCATGTGGGTCGAGCGCTTGCGGCCGGCGAGCTCTTTCTTGTCCTCCATTTTTCCCGGAGCCAGATAGATCTCGCAGCCGAGGATCGGTTTCACCCCGGCCTTGTTGCATTCCTGGTAAAACTTGATCGCTCCGTAGAGGTTGCCGTGGTCGGTCATCGCCACCGCCGGCATCCCGAGTTCCTTGGCGCGTTTGGCAAGATCCTTGATGCGGATCATGCCGTCGAGCAGGGAAAATTCAGTATGTAAGTGGAGGTGGACGAAAGAATCAGACATCGGGCGGCGCGACCTTAGCGAGCCAATGGCCGAGGGCAAGCGGAGGCTAGGAGGAATCTCAGTCAGCCCACAAACCCGTAGTCATACGGCTTGCGCATTTCGCGGGCGACGTGCCGGTTCGCCTCCTCCGCGTGCTCCCCGGTGAAGAGCTCCTTCTCCGGATCCCATTGGAGGCTTTTCCCGGTGCGCAGCGAAATGGCACCGAGGTGACAAACCGAGGCGGAGCGGTGGCCGACTTCCACGTCGCAGATCGGGTCTTTGCGCGTCCGGATGCATTCGAAGAAATTTCCCTTGTGGTCGTTGCTGAAATAAAGGCGTTCCGCGCCATCGGGCAGCGGTTTGGACAGCAGCTCGCGATCGGTGGCTTCGATTTTGTCGCGGTTCACCCAGATCCAGCCGTCGCTGCCTTCGAAGCGAATGCCATTGCGCTGGCCGGCCGGATTGATGACGGCACCGAACGGGCTGTCGTCGGCCGTGGTGCGGATGTTGAAAATCACTCCGTTGGGATAAGTGAACTTCACCTCGTACTCGCTCGGGGTGGTGAAGCCGCCGGGGATGGGAGTGGCAAGGGTCTTGCTTTCGACCTGCGTTGGCGCGGGCAGGCCGATTGCCCAGTAGCCGATGTCCATGTGGTGCGCGCCCCAGTCTGTCATGGTGCCGCCCGAGTAGTCATACCAATTGCGGAACTTCATGTGGCAGCGCTCGGGAGTGTAGTCCGCCAGCGCTGCCTGGCCTTGCCAGAAATCCCAATTCAACCCGCCCGGCACCGGCTGGCCAGTGAATGGCCCGCCGCGCAGACCCGCGGGCAGCCACACGTTCACCTCCTTGAGTTTGCCGATCCGGCCATTTCTAACCAACTCACATGCCATCCGGAACCGCTGACTGCTCCGCTGCTGGGTGCCGGTTTGCAGGATCACCTTGTTATCCCGCACGGCTCTAACGACATGTTTGCCCTCGTCGATGGTTAGAGTGAGCGGCTTCTCGGAATAGATGTCTTTCTTCGCCCGCGCCGCGGCGATGTTGATCAGGCTGTGCCAGTGGTCCGGGGTGCCGTTGATGATCACATGGATGTCATCGCGCTCCAACAGCTTGCGGAAATCGGTGAATCCGGCGGGGACTTTGCCATCCTTGGTGAACTCCGCAACGGCCTTGTCAAGATGGCGCTGGTCCACATCGCAGACCGCTACGATCTCCCCGAACCGCCGCGCGTCCCTTGCGTCCTGGCTGCCCATCCCGCCGCAGCCGACGAGCGCGATCGCCGGGCGGTCGTTAGGCACGGGCGGTTTCACCGGCTCCTCCGCACGGGCCAGCTCGCTCTCGACAAACCACAGCGGCAGCCCGCTGGCAGCGGCCACCGTCGAACAACGGCGGATGAAGGAACGGCGGGAAATCTGGAACGGCGCGGTGGATTTCATGGGGTGGGCTTGGGTTTGGTAAAGGCGTGGATCACCTGAAGTCCCCCCGGGTTATATCATGAACGTCACCGCGTCCAGCCGGCAATGGAAGCGGGAGCAACTGACGAGTTTTGGACTCCGATCCTCCGTGGCCAGCGGCTACCCACAGGCATGGGTGATTCCAAATGGAGCTGACATGGCCGGTGGCAAATCGCCCCATCTTGCCACGGATTGCAGTCGCACCTGCCGAGGTTCAAAAGTCATTTCCCCGATGCGGCAGCAAGGCTTCCAGATCGTCCCAGACTTGCGCCCGCGCGGCTGGCCAACCGGTTCGATCGGCGGGTTCACCGGGGTGCGCTTTGGTCCACGCGTCGAACGCCCGCACCAGGCCGGATTGGCGCAGGGCCGGTGGAAGTTGGTCCGCCTGGTCGAGAGCGGATTCAAGATCGTCGGGAAGATTGGCGGCAGCTTGGTTGGGTGATTCTGAATTGAAAAACCGGGAGTACGGAGAACGGCTGAAATCCTCGGGATCGATTTTCCGCCACCTTACAAACAAGCTCTGTGCCCAAATCTCCGGGCCGGTGAAACGATTTGGCGTCATCTTGTCCAGATCATCGAAGGCTAGAAGAGCGTGGCGGATTTCCTCCACCGTTTGAAGCGACTCGGGCAGGCGATCATCCGTCGAGAATCCCCCACGGGCTTGAAGGACTTCGAATGCGGCACGCGGGTCTTCGAGGATCAGCCACTTGCTGACGTGGCTGAGCATGTCGAATTCCAGAACCGGTTCGTCGCTCGCCAGCCCCGTCTGCATGCTGATGGTTTCGGCAGATTTGGCGAAGTGGCTGATGGACCACTTTTCAAGGGATTTTGGATGCCGCCCGGCCCAGCTTGGACCCATCTCCCGGAATGCGCTCTCCCACAGCCCGTCCGAACGGAATCTCCGCCACGCCCAGCGGCAAGCGGCTTCGCCATCGGTGGTGGCCCAGCGAATCAAGAGGACCTTGGCGACAAGGGTCAGTTTGCGATCCCTAACTAAGGTCACCCGTTCCAGAGCATTCTCCACATTTTCCGCGGGGATCTCCATCAGCCGGCCAGCCGCCTCCAGCCGCACTTGGTCGGTCGCCGCGGATTCCAACTCATGGATGAGATCGATCATCATGCGTTTTTCCCACGGTTCCGCCCGGGGCACCGGAGCGGAACTAACAACTGGTGGCGGCGGACTCTGGATTTGAGGCCACGTCAACCACCAGGCACCGCCGGTTAGAGCGCAAGCAATGCCGAAGAGCGAAAAGTTGCGGGCGAGCGGACTCATGGCGTCTCGTCGAGGATGGATTGGAATTCGGCGGCCAGTTCAGACGGTAGTCCTTCGCTTCCCAAATAAGCCGCCGCGGCATCCGGCGAGCGGGACAAGGCTTTGCGAAATGCTCCACGGCCAAGCCTGACGCGCAAGTCGTCGTTGGAGATCCGGCGCGCCCAATCGACGGCGATCATTTCCTGGCCTTGCGACCAGCCGCTCGCGTTGGCGAGCTTGCGGACCTTCGCGGCGAGCACGTCATCCACATCCATCTCGCCCAATCGCGCGTCGAGCCATTTGAAGCATTCATCGCTGCTCCTGGCATCGATGAGAACCCGACCGATCTCACCCAGCACCTGATACTCGGTGAGCCCCGCGGCAAGACCGTCCGCCAATGCCGCCGCCTCGCGCCCGGTCTGATCCGTAACCGGTGTGGAGCGCCGGGTGTATCCTCCGGATAGGGTGGGAGTCATTTCACCCGGCAGGTATTTGACTCCGAGCCAGCCTAACGAAATCTGAAACCGGTCCAGCGGTTCTGCCATGCGTTGGATTTCAAGCACCTCGTCAGGTCGCTCCTGGCTCAGGGTAGTCCAGAAACTCCGGCTCAAATCGCTGCTCAGTCCGGCATCGGAAAATGACTTGAGCGCCTCGTGGAAATCCAACCATTTCCGCCGATCTCCGCGACTCCAACTCTGTTCCCAAGTGTTCAAACCCGCGATTCCTCCCAGTGCCGCCGCCTGATCCTCGATGTCAGGAATCTGTTGGATCAGTTCAAAAGCCGAGGCGATCCCTTCGTTGGCGAAGCGCTCGTCCACCAGCTTGGTGACTAGAAAGTTCCGCAAGCTGCCCTCGAATGCTTCCGCCCGCAGCACCGGATTCTCCCAGTTTTCCAACAGCCACGACTCGCTCGCACCGCGATCCCGCCTCACCCAAGCTGCAAACAGATTGTTCAGCAGATTCGTTGAGCTGTGCCCGTCAACCTGCTTTCCAACATTCTCCAACAGCACAAAATCCATCGCGGCCTTGGGATCCGCGGCGAGCCATTTCTCCAACAGTTTCGGATAAATCGAGACCCGTTCGCCCGCAGTCATCCGCCCGTTGGCCAGGCGGATGAACTCGGGGACGAGCGATGGATCGATCCGATCGAAAAGAACGCCGAGCTGGAGAGCGGTGAGGGTGTTGCGCGGTTTCGAGTTCGCCTGTTTTACCTCGGTGATGAGTTGTTCGAGTGACGTCTCGTTGGATGTGATCGCAGGATCGGGCTGCGGACGCCTGTTAGAAACAGGGGTCGCGGTCGTTGGCGATGGCGGACCGGCCGCCGGGAGCTGGCGCACCGTGCCTGCGACCAGCGACGTCGCAACGATACCACAGGCCACTGGCACCAGCAATGAAAACGCGGGAGCAAAGCTCGAAACCGCGCCCGACCGAAGCGCGTTTTCGGCCACTGTCGAAACGATCTGGCTTGGCACCTGCGTTTGCCCGTAACCTGTCATCGTTTCACCCAGCGAGATCGCACCGGCCGCAACGCCCTTGCGCTTCAGATTTCCAGCCAGGCGTTCCAAGGCCCTTGCCACCCTTTTTCTAGCAGCCTCCTCGCTGAGTCCGAGCGTGCTTCCCAGCAACTTGAAATCCTTGCCCTCGAAAAACCGCAGGACCAGCGCGTCGCGATCCTTGGCTGGCAGCGCGACCAAGGCGTCATCCAGAAAGCGGGTGTCCAACGCATCGTTCGAGGGTGCAGAGACCATCGCTTCCATGGCCAAGACTTCCCGCCGCTTGCGCCGGATTTCTGCGCGCACGTGGTTGGCCGCGCGGCGGCAGGCCTGACGATAGAGCCACCCGCCGAGGACTACGGAGCCGAGCCGGTCCGCCTTGCGGGCGAGCAGGGTAAAAACCTCCTGAGTCACATCTTGCGCGGCGGCCCGGTCTCCGCCGAGCTTGCGCAGGGCGGTGCCGTAAACAACCGGCGAATGCTCGCGGACCAACGTGCGGAAGGCGTCTTCCGAACGGTTCAAGCAGAAGTCACGCAGGGTCTCGTTTGAGTGGCTTGTCATCATCGCTATGAAGACACCACTGGCGGGTGGGAACGGACAAAAAAAATTTAGAAAAATGGCGAGCAATGCACACCAAGGAGCAACGGACTCCGATCCGCTGTGGCCAATGGTGAGTCGATGATTTTGAGCGAGAGCGCTTTTCCATCGGATACCCACTGGCATGGGCAATTCGGACAAGCGCAAGTCTTACGAACGACTCGACGGGAAGAGTGACGGCAGAATCATCTGCTATCAGACGATCATTGGAGCCAGCGTATCGCTCAAGGGCGAGTGAATCACTTGGCCGCATGCACCTTGAGAGCGTTCCGGCTCGCCAGGGTGATCGGGGCGTCGGGGCGGCCGGAGGCAAGAAGCTTGAGATGCTCCAATGCGGCGGGAGAAGCATCCTCCTGGAGGATCATGACGGCGCGCATTGCCCGGCGATGTTCGGAAAGCGGGATGAGGATCGGAATCGGCGGGGAAGGAACCGTGTTTGAAAAACTGAAGGGATTTTTCCGGGGGAGCTGGGAAGGAAGACCGCCCTTGCTCAGGGTTTCATAGGTGTCTTTGGCGAGGGGCAGGCCAAGATCGAGAAGACTCCGCGCCGCAGTCTGGCGGACTTCGTGGTTGCCATCGGAGAGAAGCGAATTGAGCCATTGAAGTTGGCCGGGCGTGATCTCTGCCGAAGGGGTCAGGTGAGCGGTTAGATAGGGAATAAAGTCGGGCTGCCGGGCGAGTGCCCATGCGGCGAGATACGCTTGCCAGTGGTCATCGCTGCCCATGATTTGCCAAAGCATTTCAGACGAAACCGCGCCGGCCATTGGATTCGCAGCCAACTCCCGGTAGTGCAATCCGCTGGTGGTGGCGGCCACGAGCGTCTTGCCATCCGGAGTGAGGGTGACGGCCTCCACCTCGCCATAACCAAAGTCAAACTCGTGGATGACGGACTGGCTCAAGACATCGAACACAAGGACTTTGCTCCGCCATCCGATGAATAACAGATTGCCGAAGGGATAGGAAAAAGCAGGGTCATCATTCTCACCTTGGGACCTCACTTCGTGAAGAGTGGGAAGATTCCAAATCCGGTTGCCCATGTTGATGAAGCGGTGGCTTCGTGGCGGAATCGGATCGGTATCCCGAGGGGGATGATTGCCATTGAAATTACAGGATTCGGAGAGATCAGTGAGGCGGATGGCTCCGAAATGGTTTCTCGTAGCCCACCAGATGAGGTCCGGATCATTCACATCCTCCTCAAGCGTCGCGATGGTGAAAGACGGGCTTGAGTCCGCGATGTCCAGGAAAGGAACGGGGATGGATCGGATCAGTTTGTTAGCCGGAACATCCCATTCGTGAATCGTGTGGTGATTGCCGATGAGCGCGGTCTTCCGATCTGATCGGAAGACAAAGCCGGCGTCAAACGGCGACGATGGCAGTGGCAGCGGAAGGGACTGCCGGCTTTCTCCGGTAGCCAGATCAACGATGCGGAGATGTGGCTCGTCGTAGACACGCGGTATCTGGTTCACCGCAATCAGGGTGTCCTGCGGATCGATGGTCACACCTCCGATGTGCCAATCATTTGGCGCCGCCGGATGCTTCCAGACAGGCGTCTTGGTTTGCCAATCCCAGAGGATGAGATCGCCGTTGAGACTTCCGGTGACAAGCCTTCGGCCATCGGAAGTGAAAGCCAGCGCGGAGACGGGAGTTTTCAAATCCGGATCCGGATCGATTTCGCTCCAATCGCGAACGTCCCAGACCTTGATCCGGTTTTCAATCCCTGCGGCCAGGGTGTGGCCGTTTGGAGAAAAAGCGATGCTCCAGACGTGCTCGTTGATAGATTCTCCCTGATGATGGAAAACTTCCTTGCCGCTCTCGGTTTCGAAGACCTGGATGTTGTTCAGTCCGCACGCGGCTAACAGGTCGCCGCCGGGCGAGTGGCTGATGGAATTGTAGTTGCCCCGTTGCTGGCTGATGACCCGGCCTTCAGGCACATCCCAGAAATAAAGAATTTCGCGGCGGCCGATGTTGCAACATACCGCCAGCGTCTTCGAATCGGGTGAAAACGAAAGTTTGCATTCACTGCTTCTCTCCGCGCTGCCTGGCAGCGGGACCGGCGGCGTGCTTCCGTCGAGATGATGGAGGAAAATGCCGCGGTCCTTGTCGTCGGCACTGGCGTTCGCCACTATCAGAAGTTTACCATCAGGGGAAAACGCGAGCGCGATGATCGCGGATTCGCCTTGCTGGATCTGGCGCACGATTTCTCCGGACCGGGCATGGCAGATGAGGGCTTGGTTGTTTCCAGCAAAAGCGATGAGGTCACTGTCGGCGGCCCAGGCGAATGCCAGGGACCTATCCACGCGCTCGAATGTGTGGAGGACCTTCCCGGTAGCGGACTCATGGATTACCACTTTTTCTCCATTGTTCAATCTGGCAACCAACGAGCAATCCGGCGAAAAATAGGCCCGCATCAGAGTTTCGTTTTCGGCAGGTTGCCAAATCACCTGCGGGAGTTTCTTTCGCCAATCGACGACGTGAAGCCGATCCGTGACGGTGTAGAGATTGGTCCCATCCGGAGAAAACCTCATGTGCCAGACGCGTTCATCCAAAGCAACAGGGGGCTTGCCGATCGTTTGAAATCCCGACCATCCTTGAATGACGATGGGAGCAACGCACGGCGGCTGTGCGGTCACGGGCGCCGCCCAGGTGACCGCTGATAGAGCCATGAGAAATCGAGCCAAGTAGGTCATGCCGGACATTCCATTGAGTTAACTCCATGGCTCCCGGAATTTGCCGGGAATGCCTCTACACCAATCCATCTTTACGCGCTTGTTTCCAATACGCGTATTCGGAGCGGTTGAAATCGATATACTCGGGCGAAAGGTCGCTGGAATACATGGTGTAGTCGGCCTCGCCCTGGTTGAGGTTGATGACGATTTCGAACTCGGGATGGGAAACGATTTCGCGGAGCTGGTCCATCGGCGTCTCGGCCTGGAGGCCGCCGAGGCAGGCGGGCTTGCAGCCGATGTGGATATCGACAAGCTCCTCACGGATGCGGGCGCGCGAGTAGCCGACGGCGTGGATGATGCGGCCCCAGTTGGGATCGCCGCCGTTCCACGAGGCTTTGACGAGGGCGGATTTGCAAACGGCTTCGGCGACTTTCTTGCCGTCCAGATAGGTGCGGGCGCCCTCGACTCTAACGGTGACGAATTTGGTGACGCGCTCGCCGTCGCGGACGACGGCCTTGGCCAGCTCTAACATGAGCCAGCGCAGGTGGTGGCGGAATTGTCTGCAGTTGGCGCTGTTGCGGCGGATCGACGGCATCCCGGCCGCGCCATTGGCGAGGACGAGGACGGTGTCGTTGGTGGACATGTCGCCGTCGATGGTGATGCGGTTGAAGCTTTCCTCGACGCACTCGAGCACGGATTTGCGGAGGTTCTCACTGGAGATGTTAGCGTCGGTGGTGATGAAGCAGAGCATGGTGGCCATGCTGGGAGAAATCATGCCGGCGCCCTTGACGCAGCCGCCGAGGCGGACGCGGCTTTCGCCGAGGTCGAAGGAAATGGCGATCTCCTTGGCGTGGGTGTCGCTGGTGATGATGGCGGCAGCGACGTCCGAGCCGTTTTTCGGGCCGAGGCGTTCGATGAGTTCATCGTACTTCGGCTCGAAGCGGACCATCGGCATCGGCAGGCCGATGACGCCGGTGGAGGCGACGCCAATTTCCGAGCGCTTCAATTTGAGCGGCTTGGCAACGGCGTCGCACATCGAGTTGGCATCGCAGATTCCTTGCACGCCGGTGCAGGCGTTGGCGTTGCCGGAGTTGGCAATGATGGCGCGGAGATCGCCCTTGCGGAGATTCGCCTGCGAAACGCGGACGGGCGCGGCTTTCACCCGGTTGGTGGTGAATGTGCCGGCGGAGCTGCACGGCTTTTCCGAGTAGATGAGCGCGAGATCGAGGCGCGTGCTATCAGGATTCTTGATGCCGCAGCTAACGGCACTGGTGAGAAATCCGAGGGGCGCGCCGACGCCGCCTTTGATCCGGGTGAATGGGTGATCCATGGCTAGTGTGAGGGGACAGCGGCGAAGACTGTGACCTCCCTAGAAATTTTGCAACCCATCAATGGGGTTGAGGCCAAAGATCAGGTTGAAACACTCCACGGCCTGCCCGCCCGCGCCTTTTCCGAGGTTGTCCTCGGCGCTCATCAGGATCACGCGTCCGGTGCGCGGGTCGTGCTGCCAACCGATGTCGATGAAGTTGGTGCGGGTGACGTTCTTGGTGTCCGCGCAACCGCCACGGCCTAGCAGGCGGACGAAATGGGAGTCCGCGTATGCTTGGTCGAGCGCCGCGCCGATGGCTTCCGGAGACACTCCATCGCGCAGCTTCGCGGTGGTGGTGGTGACGATGCCGGAGTTCACCGGAATGAGATGCGGGATGAAGGTGATGGTCACCGCTTCGCCAGCGGCGAGGCCGAGCTCCTGTTCGATTTCTGATAGGTGGCGGTGCTTCGGGACGCCGTAGGCACGGGCGCTTTCATTGCACTCGCAGAATAACAGGCTGAGGTCCGCCTTGCGGCCGGCCCCGCTGACGCCGCTCATCGAGTTGGCAACGATGGTGGCCGGATCTATTAGATTTCCGCGCAACAACGGGAGCAACGGCAGCAGGATGCTCGTCGGATAACAACCCGGCGCGGCGACCAGGCGCGCCGCCGCGATTTCCGCCGCGCGGATTTCCGGCAAGCCGTAAACCGCCTCGCCCAACAGATCCGCAGCCGGATGCGCGTGACCATAGAACTCTTCGTAAATGGCGGCGTCGCGCAAACGGAAATCAGCGCTGAGGTCGATCACTTTCAGCCGGCGATCGAGCAACGCGCGGGCGATTTCCGCTGCGACTCCGTGGGGCAGCGCGAGGAAAGCCGCCTGCGCTCCGGTCGCCGCGATGGCGTCCGGGTCCGGCTCGATAAATGTCAATTCCGCGCCGGGCGCTTTTTGGAATCTTGGAAAAACCGACCCCAAAGTCTTGCCCGCCTCTGCACGCGAGGTCGCGGCGACCAATTCCACGCCCGGGTGGAC
Organism: Akkermansiaceae bacterium; assembly: GCA_041739215.1. GTDB lineage: Bacteria > Verrucomicrobiota > Verrucomicrobiia > Verrucomicrobiales > Akkermansiaceae > Luteolibacter. The sequence goes on along the minus strand of JBGSOI010000022.1, from coordinate 43,760 downwards.
GAGGAGCAGGCGGAGTAATTCCATCCCGGTGTAGCCGCTGGCTCCGACGATGGCGGTCTTGATGCGATTCATGCGCTTGGCATCTCATGATTTTCCGGGCTTGCCAATCCGCATTTCGCCTGTTTCCTTCGCCGTCCGTTCACGAAACGGGCTGTAGCGCAGTCTGGTAGCGCACCTGCCTGGGGGGCAGGGGGTCGTGGGTTCGAATCCCGCCAGCCCGACCATCTCGAAATCGCCATGAACCGTATTGGTTCGGCCCATCCGCCAACCTTGTTGACTGCATTTCCTCGCTCCTTGCGATCAAGGTTGCCCACCATTGCCGCCACCGCACTTCTGGCCTGCCTGCCCTGCAGCACGACGGCCTTTTCCCAAACGCCCCGTGCCGGCAGCAAAAGCCCGCCCGTGACCATGTCGCGGCCCCAAGTCCCGCAGCCAACCTCACCCTATCTGGATCCACGCTACCGCCCGCCGGCAAACATTTCCGAACTCCGGGCGGTCGCCGCCAAAGTGGCCAAGGCCACCGGTCGCGACATCCACTGGCGGCTTGAACTCGGCACAAATCCCGGCCCCCTCGCCTTGATCCGTGGCGGCCTCGACAACTGCACGATCCTTATCCATCCCGTCGCCGCCCACACCGTCCCGCCTAACACCTGGGCATTCATCTTCGGTCACGAATTCGCCCACCGCGTCGAAAACTTGGGAAACCACTCCCAATCCAATCCTGCGAACGAACTGAAAGCCGACATCACCGGCGCCCGCTACGCGATGGCGGCCGGCTACCGGATCGAAGCCTTTCTCGGGTGGGCTCTATCCGAGCCGGACCGGTCCACGATCTCCCATGGATCCCTCCATAAACGCGTCCACGCGATCGCCGCCCACTTTCGAATCCCGCAAAGTGCGATTCGTGCGCAATCAAAACGCTATTTGACGCAGCAGGCGACTCGTTAGCGACTGAGCCCTGTTGGAATCGCTGCTGGTGAGCGTGCTTGATTCGATTCAATCAAAGACGTGCAACCACGAAATAGCCAGAAATTGCCACCATTGATCGCTGGACCGTATCGGGTCTCTGTCGGTCGCTGCTTCCGGTTCGACCCTATCAGGACCGGCAGCATCGATTCCCCGTCACAATCGCACCGCGAGGCGGGTCTGCTTGTTCAGCGGGAATTCCTGCGCGACGCGGACGTGGGACCGGCGGTGGATGCCGACTAACAAACCAACGGCTGCCAGACTGAAGACCAGACTGGTGCCACCATAACTCACGAACGGCAGCGGCAACCCGTCGTTAGGCAACAGCGCGGTGGTGACGGCGATGTTCTGAATCGCCGGAACGACGATCACGCAGGTCAGGCCGAGGGCCAGACACCGATTGAAGATATTCGTCGCCTGCAACGCGATGCCACATCCCGCGACGGCGATCAGGACGAAGCACAGCACCACGCCCATGGTGAACGGCAGGCCGAGCTCTTCGCCGACGACCGGGAAAATGAAGTCCGTGTAGGCAAAAGTCAGCGTGCCGAATTTCTCCACTCCATTGCCCAGGCCGACGCCCCACGGGCCGCCGTTGCCCAAGGCAAGCAAAGCCCTCCATTGCTGCATGCCCACGTTTTTCTGGTGCTCGATATTCTCCAGATCCAGCCACGCATCGATCCGCGCCCGCCGGACGGTGTCATTGGCGATGAACCAGGCCGCTCCGGAAATGGCCAACAGCGCCGTCGGCAGGGTATATCTCAACCGGGTGCCGATGCAGAACATGATCGCGGCGACTGCCACGCACAGGGAAAGGGAGGTGCCCACATCCGTCTCAACGGCGATCAGCAGGATCGGAACACCCACGATGATCCCTGGAACGACGAAGCCGCGCCAGAAGGTGTGGACCTCCGTCTGCCACCTCGCGAACCATGCCGCCAAAGACACGATGATCACAATCTTCGCCGCTTCGGATGGCTGGAACTGCCCGATCACCGGAACCTTGATCCAGCGGTTGGAACCATGCTGCGGATCGGCGATACCGGGCACGAAACAAAGCGCCAACAGAACACACGCAACCAGCAGCATCCAAGGAGCGCACTTGCGCAGGATCTCCAGCGGAAACCGGGCGGCAATCACCGCGGCGACCAGACCCAGCCCGACCATCATCGCCTGCCGGCTTACGAAATGATAGGGACTGAAGCCGGCCACCCATGCCCCGGTGCTCGTCAGCATGATCAGCCCGAGCGCGACCAGCGCCGCGACGGCTGAGCAGAGAATGATGGAGCAGTGGCGTGTCATGGTTGGATGGGAATCAATTGGGAATCGCCAGGCTCGCGCCGACCTTGAGCTTGCCGGGGTCGCTGATGCCGTTGGCTTTCATGAGGGCGTCCTGGTTGACTTTGAATTTGTTAGCGATCCGCCAGATGCTGTCGCCGCTTTTCACGACGTAGGTCTTGCCGGAAGTGGTGACGGGAGTGGCTGCGACGGGCGCAATGTTAGGCCGGACCAGCTTGGCGCGCGGCGCGTCCCTCGGATCCACCGCATCCACCAGACCTGAGTCTTCCGTCGGAATTTCGCCTAAGCTCGTGGCTGCCACAGGGGCCTCGGCGGCAGGGCGCTTCGGCGGAATTTTCAAGATAAGCCCCGGTGTGATGTCAACGTGCTTGTTGATCAGACGCAGATCCCCCTCGTCCACGCCAGCCGCGGCGGCGACCCGAGCGTAGTTGTCGCCTTGCCTGACCAGGAAAGGTTTGTCACCGGCTGCCAGACGCGGCAGATCCGCGCGGGGCTTGATGGCGGCCACCTCGGGAATGGCTTCCTGCTTCTCCGCCTTCGCCGATTTCGGCTCATCCGGCGTCCGGCCATCGAGAAACTTCTGGTGCACGAAGATCAGGCCGATGGCGACGATGTGGATCAGGAAAATGATCGTTAGAGCCCGCGAGATTTTCGAGCTGTTTTCATCGGCTTCGATCTCATTGGTCGCGGCGGCCGCCGCGACGCGTTGTTTGCGGTTGCCGGTGACGGCGCGCAGGCGTTTGAAAATCCCTTTCGGCACGGGACGGCGTTTGACAGGCAGGGTCTGGAGTTTCATGACGATTAACGGAGTTGATGGACGAGGTCGCGAAAGGCATTCCCGCGTTGCTCATAGCCCGAGAACTGGTCGAACGACGACGTTCCCGGAGAAAGTAAAACCGTCGAGCCGCGCGGCGCGAGACTGCGGGCCGTCTTGACGGCATCGGCCAGCGTGGAGACCGCCTGGCAGCTGACAGCGGCGGAGAACAACCCGGCCAGCGGCCGCGCGATCTGCCCGAAGGTGACCACGGCAAGCGCCTTGTCCTTGAGCAGCGGAACCACCGGCGCGTAGTCGAGGCCTTTCTCCTTGCCTCCGGCTATCAGAATCACCGGCCGGGTCTGCGAACGCAGCGCGCTTTCCAGGGCATGGAGGTTGGTGGCCTTCGAGTCGTTCAGATACTCCACGCCGTCCAGTGTGCGGATGAGTTCGCAACGGTGTGGCGGCGGCGCGTAACCGTGCAGGGCCTCGCGCATCACCTGGGAGGAAATCCCTAGCGCATCACAGGCCGCCAGGGCCGCCATCGTGTTCTCGGCGTTATGGAGTCCGCGCAGGCTGGTGTCGCGGTCCATGTCGAGCCAGGTTTCGCCGCCATGCTCGATGGTCCGGCCTTCGGAATGCCAGTCGGCACTGCGTTCGGTCGTTGAGAAGGTGACCACCTTGGCCGCCAGCGCGGGAAGGACCTCCCCGATTCTAACCACCGCAGTATCGGTTGCGGTTTGGTTTTCGAAAATCCTCAGCTTGGCCGCGCGATAGGCATCCACCGTCGGGTAGCGGTCCATGTGATCGGGCGCGAAGTTGAGCCAGATTGCGACAACCGGGTGCAGCGTGGAGATCGTTTCCAACTGGAACGAGCTCAGCTCCAGCGAGACAACCGCTGGCGGGCTCGCCTGCAGGACAACCTCCGCGAACGGCGTGCCGTAGTTCCCGCAAGCCGTGCCGCCGAGAGCGGCGTGGGACAGGATCCGTTCGACCAGTTCGGTGGTCGTGGTCTTGCCGTTGGTCCCGGTGATGCCGATGATCTTTCCCTGATAGAATCGGGCGGCCAGCTCGACCTCGCCGATGACTTCACCCGTCTGCTTTGAAAACGCCGCGACGTAGGAACCGTAGGTGTCGATGCCCGGACTAACAACCAGCACGTCAGACATCAGCCCGGTGCCTTCCGCTTCGGTCGCGTTCGGATGGATCGCGACCCCTCCGGGCATGCCGGCGAATGCTTCCGGACCCGCGCTGTCCCAGGCGGAAACCTTCGCACCCTCGCGCAACGCGAGCGCAGCGGCCGCGCGGCCGCTGCGTCCCACGCCCAGGATGGCGACATGTTTTCCGGTGAGATCCATGGTTCCGTTAGGCAATCTTGAGCAAGGCGAGACCGAACAGGGCCAGCATGATCGAAATGATCCAGAAGCGGATGATGACCTGGTTCTCATGCCAGCCTAGCAGCTCGAAATGATGGTGGATCGGCGACATCTTGAAGATCCGCTTCTTGCGCAGCTTGAAGCTGCCCACCTGGAGGATGACCGACATCGCCTCCATCACGAACACGCCGCCGATGATGACCAGCAGGAGTTCCTGCTTGGTGCAAAGCGCCGCAGTGCCGAGCGCACCACCGATCGCCAGCGAACCGGTGTCGCCCATGAAGACTTTCGCCGGATGGCAGTTGAACCACAGGAACCCGAAACACGCCCCGACCAGCGCCATCAGGAACACCGCCAGCTCGCCGACGTAGCGGTTGTGAGGAATCACCAGATACTCGGTGGCCATGTAGAAATGTCCTGCCAGATAGGCGAGGAACGCGTAGGACAACGCCACGCTGATGGTGGTGCCGGTTGCCAGCCCGTCGAGCCCGTCGGTTAGGTTCACCGCGTTCGAGCAACCGACGATCACGATGGCGAAAAACGGGATGATCAGCCAGCCAAGATCGATGATCGCGACCTTGAACAGCGGGAAACAGATCGCGCCGATCCCGATCGGATTCTCGCCAAGGCGATAGCCCGCCAATCCATCCGCGATCTGTTGGGGAGACGCGCCGAAGCCCGAAATCTCCTTTTTGAAGAACAGGAAGCTGGCGGCGATCAGAGCGATGACCAACTGCCAACCGAGTTTTTTCCGGCTGCTGATGCCGTCGGACTTTTTCTCCTTCACTTTCTTGTAGTCGTCCACAAATCCTAACAACCCACAGGCCGCCATGGTGCACGCGCAGACGGCGATGAATGGATTCAGCGGACGCGCGAAGACGAGAGTCGAGATCAGCACGGAGCCGATGATGAGCACGCCCCCCATCGTCGGTGTGCCGATTTTCCCGCCGTGGAGTTCGGCGAGCTTGTGGACTTCCGCCGCGGTGCGGATCGGTTGCCCGACCTTGAGCGAGATCAAACGACGGATGACCCGCGGCCCGAAGATGACTGATAGAATGAAAGACAACAGTCCCGCGCTCGCCGCCCGGAACGTGATGTACTGAAACAGGTTCAGGAACGAAAAGGTGTGCGCCCAGCCCAACTGCCCCGAATCGCGCTCCGCCTGGAACGCTTGATACCAAAAGTCATAAATCGCCGGGAGCATCAGTTGCGGGGGAAGGCGGCGTGCATCACGCGTTCGACGGTTGCGGTGCGGCTGCCTTTGAAGAGGACGACGTCACCAGGTTTCACCTCGCGGGCCAGCCATTCGGCCGCCTGGTCGAGGTCCGGAAAATGGGGGGCGTTGTCAGCACCTTCGGCGATGCCTTCGGAGCCGGCTCCCACGGCGATCACGGTGAGCTTGCGCTCCGCGGCCAGAGCGCCCGTCCGCAGATGGGCGGCGGGGGCGTGCGGCCCGAGTTCGCCCATCCGGCCGAGCACGATGATGCGGCGCGCGCCATTGCTAACAGGCGTATCAGCAAGAGTCTCGATGGCCGCCGCCATCGACTCGGGGTTGGCGTTGTAGGTGTCGTCGATGACTGTCGTACCACGGCAATCGTAGTGGCCGAGCCTGCCACCGGTGAGCGTGGCGCCGGACAGACCCGCGGCGATCTCGGCGGGAGAAATCCCGAGTCTCCAGCCAACCGCTGCAGCTAACAGCGAGTTGGTGACCATGTGCCGGCCGGGCACCGTGAGGGTGACTTCCGCCGGTTCCCCGCCTTCGATGACAAGGGTGAATGAGGTTCCGTCGACGTCGTAGCGGAGATTCTCCGCCCGCACCAGGCCGCGGCCGTTGCCGACGGCGACTAGGTGCGCCTTGGTCCGCTGGCGCAAGTAGTCGCGAAAATCACAGGTCGCGGGAAGGAACAGGATTCCATCCGCCGGCAGCGCGCGGGCGAGCATGCCTTTCTCATCGGCGATCGCCTCGCGGGTGCCCATGAACTCGATGTGCGCGGTGCCGATATTGGTGATGATGCCGTATTTCGGCCGGGCGATCTCGCACAGCGGGGCGATCTCACCGGAATGATTCATCCCCATCTCCCAGACGGCAGCGGTGTGTTCCGGAGTCGTAGCCAGGACAGTTAGAGGCAAGCCGATGTGGTTGTTCAGGTTTCCCTTGGTCGCGGAAACATTGAACTTCCGCGAGAGCACGGCGGCGGTGAAATCCTTGGTGCTGGTTTTACCATTCGAGCCGGTGATGGCCACTACCGGGATGTCCAGTTGCTTGCGCCACCAGACGGCGAGGCGTTGCAATGCTAACAGCGTGTCCGACACCGCGATGACCGCCGTGTCAGCGGGCGCTTCACCCTGCCATTCCTGGACGACGGCGACGGCGGCCCCGTCTGTCAGAGCTTTCGCGGCAAAGTTGTCACCGTTGAAATTCTCCCCACGTAACGCGAAGAACGCCGAACCCTGCGGGAGCTTGCGGGTGTCGGTCGAGACACCGCCGGAAATGATCACGTCGCCCCGTCCCGCGGCGATGGGCACGCCGAGGATGTCTGCCAGTTGCTGGGCGGAGAGCGGTTTCATCGTTGGTCTGCAATGTCCTGGGCGCGCTCGCGCAGCGCCTTGCTCGCGTGCTTGCGGTCGTCGAAGTCGATGGTCTCGGTGGCGAACTGCTGGGTCGTCTCGTGGCCCTTGCCAGCGATGAGGATGATGTCGCCGGAGAGCGCGTTGCGCACCGCGAAGTCGATGGCTTCGGCGCGGTCGGGAATGCTGCGGAAGCCTTTCCCTTTCAAGCCACTTTCGATCTCGCGAATGATGGTTAGAAGATCTTCCGAACGCGGGTTGTCCGAGGTGACGACGCACGCGTCGCTGTGGCGGGCGGCGGCGGCGGCCATCAGCGGGCGCTTGGTTTTGTCCCGGTCGCCACCGCAGCCGAAGACGGTGATGAGGCGGCGCGGGTCGAGCTCCTTGAGCGTGCGGCAGGCGTTTTCCAGGGCGTCGGGAGTGTGTGCGTAATCGACAAACACCGTGGCTCCGCCGGCATTGCCGACGTTTTCCATGCGGCCCGGAACCTGCGGGGACTCGGCCAGCGCGGCCACCGCATCGCGCGGCTTGATGCCACAGGCACTGGCGGCGGCGATCGCTCCCAGCAGGTTGTAAGCATTGAAACGCCCGATCAGCGGGGCGCGGACGAGATAGGTTTTGCCCTTCGCCGCAAGTTCGAAGTCCATGCCCCGCGCACTTTGGCGGAAGTTGTTAGCCCGGAAATCGCTCTTCACGCCGAAGCCGAAACGGGTGACTGCCATCTTGCCGTCGAGCGAAGCCGCTAGTTCCGCGCCGAACGCGTCGTCGATGTTGATCACCGCCACCGGCTTTTTCCCGTGGGGATCGGCGGCGAGGTCGAGGAACCACTCGGCTTTGGCTTTGAAATAGGCGTCGAGCGTGCCGTGGTAGTCAAGGTGATCCTGTGTTAGATTGGTGAAGACACAGGCGTCGAAGCCGATCGCCGAGATCCGCTTCTGATGGATGCCATGCGATGAAACTTCCATCGCCACGCCGCGGCAACCGTTGTCCTTCATCCGCGCGAGCAGGCCGGAAAGCTCGATGGAGCCCGGAGTGGTGTGTTTGGCGGTTTCCACGGTCTCGCCGTCATCGACAAGGATCGTGCCTAACAACCCCGCGCGGTGCCACGCGGTTTTCATGATGTGATGGAGCAGGAAAGCGGTGGTCGTCTTGCCATTGGTTCCGGTGATACCGGCCATCGCCAGATCCTGCCACGGATGATCGGCTAGAACGGAGGCCAAGGTGGCGACCGCGGCCCGGCTGTCCGGCACATGCAGCCACGTGGCGGTCGCTGTGTAGTCGGACGGCTGCGCGGTTTCCGCCAGAATCGCGGTGGCCCCGGCGGCCAGCGCGTCATTGATGAAGCGGTGACCATCGAGGGTAGTGCCGCGGATGGCGGCGAAAATCATCCCCGGCGCGACTTCGCGTGAGGATGCGGTGATAGCATGCACCTCCGCGTCCAGCGATCCTGCGACCGTGATTTTTGATAGACTGGAAACCAATTCGCGGAGGATCATCGGGCGGCAGTGACAGGCGGAGTGGAAATGGGCTCGGTGGGTTGCAAATTCATGTGGGAGGCGACGCGGGTGCCGATCTTGCTGAAGATCGGGGCGGCGACCATGCCGCCGTAGCGGGTCACTTTCTGGGTGCGCGGATCGTCGATGACGACCACGCAGACGAAGGCGGGATCCTGCGCGGGCATCATGCCGGCGAAGGAAACGATGTAGGTGTTAGCCATGTAATGGCCGACGGGTGTGTCCTTGTCCTTCGGCTTGTATTTCTGGACCGTGCCGGTTTTGCCGGCCACGCGGAAACCCGGGACGGCCGCGCGGGTGGCGGTGCCGCCGGTTAGAACGACCTTTTCCAGGGCGGCGCGCATCTGGGCGGCGGCCTTCGGCTTGAGAACATCGCTAACAATCTCCGGCTGATAGTCCTCGACCACGGTGCCGTCGTTGGCAACCAGCGATTTCACGATGTGCGGCTTGCGGAGCTTGCCGTCACCCGCGATGACCGAGTAGGCACAAGCGAGTTGCAGCGGGGTGACGTTGGTCGCGTAGCCATAACAAGCCCGCGAGAAATCGACCTCATTCCCGGTGTTGCGGGCGCTTCCGGAGCTTTCACCACTGAGCTGAATCCCGGTCTTCCTGCCAAATCCGTAGTCGCCAAGGTAATCGTAGAATCGCTTGGCCCCCAACTGGCGACCGAGGCTGTAGGTTCCGATATTGTTGGATTTCTGCAGCACTCCTTCGAAAGTTAGTGAACCAGCCGGATGATCGTCGGTCACCTCGACCGCGCCGGAGCGATAGTAACCGCTATGGCAGAACACCGAGGTCTGCGGACTGACCAGTCCTTCGTTCAACGCGCCGGAAGTGGCCACGATCTTGATCGTGGAGCCGGGTTCGTAAATCGCCTGGATCGCATAATTGTAGCCGTTCTCGGCGATGTTCTCCTTGTGATTGAGATCGAAATTCGGGCGGCTGGCCATCGCGAGGATTTCTCCGGTTTTGGGATCCATCAGGACGACCGCGCCCTTCTTGGACTCGAACTCGGCGAGGCCGGCGTCGAGCTCTTCCTCGACGATGTTCTGAATGCCGATGTCGATGGTGAGCTTAACGTTCAGCCCGGCGCGCGGCGGCTTGAGGCTGCCGGAATAGCCGGGAACGACAAGGCCGCGGGCATCGCGGAAATGTTCGCGCGAGCCGTCTCTGCCTGCTAGAAATGCCTCCATCGAGGACTCGATGCCGAAGCGTCCGAGCACACGGGTGTGGGGTTTCCCCTCCTCGTCTTTCTTCTCCACCTCGCCCGTAAAGCCTGTCAAGTGGGTGGCCAGATTCGGCGAGGTATACCAGCGCTTGATGGAGTTATCGAATTCGAAGCCTTGGATCCAGTTGTTATCAATCTCGTCCCGCAGGAGATCCGCGACGTCCTGCGGGAGATCCTTGACGATCTCGATATTCATGATCTCCCTGCCCTTGCTGTTTCTCTTAATGGTCTGGATTTTGTCGAGAAGCTCGTCCTTCGGCATGCCGAGGGGCCGGGCGAGAATCCCGACCGCGTAGGCAATATGCTTTCGCACCAGGACATCCGCGGATTCCCTGGCCAGCAGATCACCGCGCAGGACGTTGATCCGGCGGCGTTGTTTCACCGGGTCGAGAGCGTGCCAGCCGGGCTCGGCGCTGGCTTCCTGATAGGCCAGGCCGACGCTGGCGATCTTGGGATCCATCAGGTGGTTCTTGTCCACGAAAACTGAGGAAACCTGAATGGTCTTGGCCAGCGGTTCCTCGCGACGATCGACGATCATGCCGCGGTAGGCCGGCAGGATTTCTGAGCGGTGATAGGCTCTGCGCGATTTCTCCGCGTAGTGCTGGCGGTCCACCATCTGGATCTGGACCAACCTCCCCGAAAGCACACTGAGCCCGGCCACCAGGACCGAGCACAGGATGATGCAGCGGGTTTGGAAAGCGGAGTTCACGGGCTATGGGGCGGCGGAGGCGACGCTGTGGCGCTGGGTGGTGGCGGAGTCGATCTCCTCGACGACCCCCATGGGAATCGGCCGCAGGGACGAGCCGTTTTGCTCGATCTGTTTGCGGATAACAAAGCGGTTGAGCAGTTCCTCCATCCGCATTTCTGTGGTCTGGATGTCGAGGCGGCACTGCACGACGTGGCGGTCGATGGCGTCGATTTCCCGGGTGATCTGGATCTGGCGGTTTTTGTAATACGCGTGAAGCACTCCGCCGCCGGCGGCGATGGCGGCGGCGAGGATGAGCGCGAAAAACACCAGAAAGGGCGTGCGGGTTTCGTGACGGCGGCGGTTCATGGCTTGGGGTCCAAAAGCTGTGCAACCCGCAGTTTGGCACTGCGGGCTCGCGGGTTCAGGGAGATTTCAGAGGCGGTGGGGGCGATGGCCTTGCGGGCTAACAGCCGGAATTGGTAATCCGGATTCGGCCTTGGCTCGGGCCATCCAGGTTCATCGAGGAATTCGGTGGAGCGGTGTTTGAGGAACCGTTTCACCAGCCGGTCTTCGAGGCTGTGGAAAGTGATGATCAGCAAGCGCCCCCCGGGTTTGAGCGCGGCGGGCGCGGCGGAGAGCGCGGTGGCGAGTGATTCGAGTTCTTCGTTCACCGCCATCCGGATGGCTTGGAAAGTCTTGGTCGCGGGATGGGTCCGGCCGTGGCGGCCGATCGCTTTCTCGATGCAGTTGGCAAGATCGAGGGTGGTGACGAATGGCTTGACGGCGCGATGTCTAACGATCGCCCCGGCGATCCGGCGTGCGCTCGATTCCTCGCCGAATTCAAACAGAATCCTGACAATATCTGCCTCTGCCCAGCGGTTGACGATGTCCGCAGCGGTGTGGGGTGAGGATGGACCCATCCGCATGTCGAGCGGGCCTTCCCGCATGAAAGAAAACCCGCGGACGGCGGAGTCGAGCTGGCGGGAGGAAACCCCGAGATCCATCAGCAGGCCGTCGGCCCGTTCCCCCTTTTGGATCTCGGGGATCTCGACCAGGCGCGAGAAATTACCTTCCCAGGTGGAAAACCGCTCGCCGTATTCAGCCAGCCGGACACGGGCGTGAGCCAGAGCTTCCGGATCGCGATCGACGCCGAGCACGCGGGCACCGGCCTTGAGGAAAATCTCGCTGTGGCCACCACCGCCGAGCGTGCCGTCGATGATGAATTTGTCCGCTCCGGCCGCCATCCATTCGCCGACCTCGGCCGGAAAGACGGGCAGATGATAGTCGCCTGCTTCGAGGGCTTCTGAAAAATCGACGGGAGCCTGCGCTGACAACCAGCCAGGAGCAGCGCAGGCATCCGTTTGATCGACTCCACGGCGTGCTGTCCCGAGCGCCCCGTTTTGTCCCGATAGAAAATCTGTCGATGGCCGCGCCGACAACACCCCTGAAGCGGCGCGGACCATCGTTTCAAATAGCGAGTGGAGCAATGTCCCGAAAGCCCACACACGCCCAGCCATGAAAATCACCAGACGCCGCACCGACAACCAGCCAGGAGCGGTGCGGACGTCTGTTTGGATCGACCAACCGGCGTGCTGTCCCGAGCCTGCCGATTCGTCTGAAAGGAAAATTTGCGATGGCCGCGCTGACAACCAGCCAGGAGCAGCGCGGACCATCGATTCAAAAGGCGCGGAAACCACTGTCCCGAGAGTTTTCGCGCGCCCAGCCATGAAAATCACCAGATGCCGCACCGACAACCAGCCAGGAGCGGTGCGGACATCTGTTTGGATCGACCCACCGACGTGCTGTCCCGAGCCTGCCGATGGATCTGAAAGGAAAATTTGCGATGGCCGCGCTGACAACCAGCCAGGAGCAGCGCGGACCATCGATTCAAAAGGCGCGAGAAGCTCTGTCCCGAGAGATTTCGCGCGCCCAGCCATGAAAGTCACCAGATGCCGCACCGACAACCAGCCAGGAGCGGTGCGGACATCCGTTTGGATCGACAAACCGGCGTGCTGTCCCGAGCCTGCCTGTTTGTCTGAAAGGAATCCCAACCCTGACATCCGGGCGAAAGCGACCGAGGCCGCTGAATTGCGGACCGCTTCGGGTGTCAGAGTTGGATGGGTGAACAACATTGCTGCTGTTGGGTGTGTTGGTGGGTGAATGATTAGAGAATCCCGAGGTCGTCGTCCTCGTCGGGGTTCATCTCGATTTCGAGCACGCGGGCATGGTTCTCTTTGCTCCAGACTTCAAAGTGCAGGTCGCGGCCGGCGAGAACCACTTCGGATTCCGCGGCGATTCCGGCACCTTCGCTGAGATCCTTGGGGACCAACAGCTTGCCTTGGTCGTTCACGCTCGCCACGCGGCAGAGCATCGAGAGCTGGCCCAGCTTGGCGGTCTTCTTGGCGGGCGTGAGGTCGCTGTTTTTCACGATCTCCTTGCGCTCGTTGTAAGCCTTCTCGCTGAGCACCTTGATGACGGGCATGCCGTGCGTCTTGGAGGACAACAGGAACAACACCTCGCCAGCTGCCGGACGCCACGCTGTCGGGATGGAAACCCGATACTTCGGGTCCATCTTGTAGGGCGTGTAACCCATGTAGCTTTGTTCGGCGGTGCTCACTGGCGGGGATCTGAATTTCGTGTCAGTGCAAAAAAATACACTGGGATACACTGAACTCGCAAGAACAAACTTGAATTGCTGAAATAATTTTTAAATCTCTTATTTGCAATGATTTAAAATTTTGAGCATGCTCCGAATTTTGAAAAATTTGGGAACTCGCGACTCAAGCGTACTCAAATCTGGCCTGAAATAGGGTGGAATCTGGTCAAACCCAAGGGGAATTCTAAATTTTTTAGGGTCCGGTGTACCGCAGGTGTACTCCAATCTTAATTTGAGCACAAAAGTGTATTTGAATACGGGAAATCCCTCAGTCCCTGCGCTCCAAGCCGCCCATCCCGGCAATCCCGCTTGTTTTTGATTAAGAAATATTAGACAGTTTCTCCCGGTGACTCGATTCAAGAAGACACTTGCTATTTGGCTCTACCTCGGGGCTCTGGCTTTTCAGAGCCATGGTCAAGCATTGCCGGAATCGGACGGCAACCAAACACCGCCCGCCTTCGGGGTCATTGATGCCGCAGGATTTTCCAGACGGGACCCTGGCTCCCTGGAGCAGAAATCGATGAAAACCGGCATGCTCATCGTCGGCACCGTCTCACTGCTGGGGTTGGGAGCCATCGGCGTGGGCGGATGGGTGCGGCATTCCAAGATGGCCGGAGCGCGCAGTTTCCGCTTCCCCGCGGTGGATCGCCCGGAACGACTGGAAGCGCCGTGTGGTGGAAGTGTCACCGCCCGCCGGTTCGCTCAACCGGCACCGCGGGTGCCCTGACCGGAAGGATTCCCCGCCGACGGACCGGCAAGTGGTGGGGCAGGATGGCGGAGAACAGATGGACGATCGGATAGGCAAGCAACGACATGATCACTCCCAGGGCCGTGAATCCAACGATCCAATTGCTCACGGAAACCTGGCCGACCCCGTACAAGTCGACGTGCAGTTTCTCGAAGGGTATTGGAATTGAAAATGTTTCGATCAACCACTGGCCGAGACGAACCTGCGCGATCCAAAATGGAGCATTGGTCAGCGGATTGCTCACGAAACAGGCCGCCACGGCGAAGGGGACATTGGCCTTCACCCGCATGGCGAGAATCGCGGCAACGATGGATTGCGGGATGAACGGGACCATCGAAAAATACAGACCGATGGCGAGGCCGGTCGCCACCGTGTCACGGCAAGGAATCCATAAACAGCGCTCGAACAATGGCTTGGAGATCTTCTGCCACCATGGGCGGTGGCGGAGTTTCCGGTGACGCAAGGCACGAAACGCCCTGCGCACCATTCGGAGGTAGTGGACTTTCATGGTTGCTTAGGCATCAGGCCGAAACCATCGGCCACTCCCCCGGCCGAATCAACCTCAAATGCCTTGCCCACTGCCGAGCCAATCCCCAGCCTCGCCGAAATTTCACCATGCACCCTTGGCAAGCATTCATTCTGGGCGTGATCGAAGGGATCACCGAGTATCTTCCTGTTAGCTCCACCGGCCATTTGCTCGTCGCGCAGCACCTGATGGGGATCGGCACGCTCACCGCGACAGAAAAAGCCGCGGCCGACACCTTCGCCATCTGCATCCAGGGTGGCGCGATTCTCGCGGTGCTGGGAATTTACATGAAGCGCGTTCTGCAAATGCTCCGCGGCGTGCTCGGCCAGGATCCCGAGGGCCTGAAGCTCGCGATGATGATCCTCGCCGGATTTCTTCCCGCCGCGGTCATCGGTTTGATTTTCAATGACAAGATCGAGGAGAAGCTCTTCGGGATGTGGCCGGTGATCATCGCCTGGGTGGTCGGCGGCGTGATGATCCTCGCGACTTCCTGGTGGCGGAAACACAACCCCGCCGCCGGCAACGGAAAAGAGCTGTTCGAGATGACCTGGAAAATGGCGTTGCTCATCGGCCTGCTGCAATGCGTGGCGATGTGGCCGGGCACCAGCCGCAGCCTGATGACCATCGTCGGCGGCTTGATCGTCGGTCTCTCGATGCGGGCGGCGGTCGAGTATTCGTTCCTGCTGGGCGTCCTGACTCTAACGGCGGCCACCGCCAAAAAGGCCGTCTGGAAAGTGGAGGGACTCGACCCGATGTACGACGTCTGGTTCGGCGGATCCAAACTGATGTGGGACACCTACGGTCCCCTGCCCCTCGCCATCGGCATCATCGCCGCCGCCGTCTCCGCGGCCATCGCGGTGAAATGGCTGGTTTCCTACCTGCAGAAACACGGGCTGTGGGTCTTCGGCTGGTACCGGATCGCGCTCGGTCTCGTCATCGGCGGGCTGATCGCTGGCGGAGTGATCCCGGCCTAACAAAGCCGGACCATGTCCTTGATGAACTGGCCCCACAGGAACAGCAGCCCGCGGCGGGAGTATTGGAAATGGCCGTCGCCGGTCAGGCGGATGATCCCGGCGGCGAGGTTGTGGTCCACCTGCCTGCGCATTTCCTGCTCGATGGAGTCCTCGATTTCCTCGGGGTCCGGCATCCTCAGCCGGTCCGCCGGGATCTTCACCCGGCTGAGATAGTTCCGGTGATCGGCCAGAATCTGATGGAAACAACTGCGCTCGCACGGGACGTGGTTCCAGCGCACGTTGGGCGGACATTGGAGGGTGGGCGCGAAGGGGAAATTGGTGGTGCGCCAGATTCCTCCGTTAGAATCGTGCGAGGTGATTGAGATGAAAGCAAAGGCCACGTCGCTTTGTTCACAGAGACAAACCGCGGCCACCGCGCGCTCTTCCGGGTGCCAGAACAGGCGGAAAAACTGCTGCATGCCCGCCCATTCCCAGCCGCAGTCCGAGACATGCTCGAAGCCGGCCTCCTCCATCGCGGCGGCGGCCTCGGTGGCGTTCGGGAAGAACGACGGGTTCGGGATTTCCCGGTGGCGCAGGCGGTTGTTGAGAGGTAGCCGCATCCGGCGGATGCGGGTGAGCAGCTCGATCCATGGCAGGAAAAACCACAGCACCGCGCCCAGCAAACCACCCCACAAGCTGCCGGTGATGAAATAGAACAGGCAGAAGCTCGCCACCAACATCGTGAGCGCGCCGAGTTTGCGCATGCAGTTCGCGCGGGACGACCGCAGTGCCAGGGCAAGCACCACCAGGCCGACGACCGTTAGAGTTTCACGCATGAGAGTTGGGTGGAGAGGAGCGCGCCCCGCGGGCACCTGCTACGGTTCCCACGGATGCCGGAACGGCGCAAGAGCTTGTTTTTAAGGCGTCCGCCAGTTTAGCCCCAGGACTGCCCGAGCAGTTCCCGCAACCGCGCCGGATCGGTGGCCGAGGTCTTTGCGACGAAGCCCCGGGCGTGGGCGAAATGGACATCCTCACAATCCTGGATCCGCGTGAAATCCAGCCCCGGATGATCGTTGTGGCGGGACATCCCGAATCCAGCGCCCCTGCGGTCCGGATACACCAACCCCGCGATTTCGCTCGCGTCCGGGTGGCCTTCGATAAACCTCGCCAATCCCGACGATGGCTCGTCCGGCAGCGGCTCGACGCGCGGCATGAACAACACCTTGAATGGCCCCTTCGTGGTTTCGATTTCCCAAAACTCCCCCACCTGGCCGATGTAATCCAGCCGCTCGCGCAGGTTTTTCAAATAGTCGAGCAGGTCGCTGCCGATCCACCGCATGACTTCCCACAACGGCTCGCCGGGCTGCAGTTCCGTGGCCGTGGCGAAGCGGCGGAGCAGCGTGGTATCGATCGGCGAGTTCAGCTTGAACAACGTTTCCCGGGCGACCCCCAGCCACTTCGCGGTTTCGATCGGCCCGCGCGTGTCGAACCATTCCGCCGGTTCAAGCCAATCGCAAAACTGCCGAGCGTCGTCATATATCCCAAGGTGTTGCAGCACCAGACTCAGTGCGCATAACGGCGGATGGTCTTTTGGAAACTGGTGGTGATCGAAATTCCCCCGCTCCGGCGCGTGCTCGTGACCAACGTCCACGACCGCCGTGGCAAGGTCGGCGAGGTCAGCGTCCGTCGGCTCGCGACGGACGATGGGCACCGGATTTCCGGCAAGTAACAAACAGCAGGCGAGAAACTCGTCCTTATGCGAGCCGCCGGGGTGGGTCAGAATTCGGGAAAACGTCATGTCCGCGGCACCATATGGATTGCGCCCGGCTTGGGAAGTTTTTTGGCGACTTCCGTTGGGACCGAGGCTCTCGCAATCCCATTACTCCCTGCGACCGAGGGCCATCATCAGGAAATACAGGAGCTGGGCGAGCGAACCGATGGCGGCGGCAACGTAGGTCATGGCGGCCCAGAATAGGGCGTTCTTGGCGCGGTCGTGCTCGATGCTGGAGGCGATGCCACTGCTTTCCATCCAGACCAGAGCCCGACGGCTGGCGTCGAACTCGACGGGCAATGTGACGAAGGAAAACAAGGTGGTCACGGCGAAGAGGCCGATCCAGAGCCAAAGAAACGTCATATTCCCCATCAGGCCGACGCCCAGCAAGCTGGCGATCATGATGTAGTTGAGCATCTTGCTGGAGAACTGGACGGCGGGAACCATTTTCGAACGCAGGCCGAGCCAGACATAAGCTTGCTGATGCTGAATGGCGTGGCCGCATTCGTGGGCGGCGACGGCGGCGGCGGCGACCGAGTTCATGCCATAGACGGACTCACTGAGATTGACGGTTTTTTTTGTCGGGTCGTAGTGGTCGGTTAGCTGGCCGGGGGTGCTAATGACCTGCACGTCGTGGATGCCGTTCTGGCTGAGCATGGCCTCAGCGACCTGGGCTCCGGTCATGCGGATCGGGATTTGCGAATACTCATTGAAGCGGCGCTTGAGGGTGCTGCTGATGAGGACGCTGGCCAGCATGGAAACCCCGATGATCACGATGTAGGTCATCGAAAATCCACCGGGCGCGGGTGCGATTTGGGCGAGGGAGAAGAGTTCTGACATCATGGCGGGATTGTAAGGTTCTTCATTATTGGCGCAACTGATTTTCTGGTGGAAAACGGCCGGGATTTTCCACTGATGATCGTGTTCCAGCTCCTTAAGACAAAGGCCCTTTGCCGCCAGAAAGATCCAGCGCGCTGCCCACCGTCTCATCCGCCAGACCGCGCCCGGATGAAGCCCGGAAAGGCGGGCACGGCTCCGTCGTGGGAGCACATGTAGGCGGCCACCGCAGTGAACGAATCGTCCGCGCCGAGGTTAATCCGCAACGACCGCATCGACGACCCCATCGAGGCCGAGGCTGTTCACCAACCAACCTCAGATCATTTGTGAATCCGAGCGGCCTGACCCCATTCACTGGCCTCGATGAGTTCGAATGAGGCGTCACCCTGCTCGCCAAGGACACCATCGACATCAAGTCGATCGTCTATGAAATGCGCTTCGACGAAGTCACCGCCCGCTACGGCGAGTTCGGGGATTTCTACATCGGCATGCAACTCCCGCTAGACGTGCTGTTCCCGCGGATTTGTTTGTGAAGGGCCGTTAAAGATCGACAGGGAAGGGCTGATTTCCCTTTCAGTCAGCTACCGACAAGCCAATGAAGTTTATGAATTGTGAATCCGCGAGAACCCTATTCACGCGATGTGCCGGCATCTGAAAAAGTAAATAAGAGCCGCCAAGCAGAACAGTATCGCGGCAAGTAACCCGGCATGGAAAACCGGTCCCTTTTGATTGGTGCCGGTCGGAGCCTCGGAAGGCGTGGCATGTTTCTTTGTTATGTTTGGACGCGGCCTGCTCAAATTCCTTTCCTGGATGCGCTTCAGGGTAGCCGCATCTGCAGGGCCATCCAAAGTGTAATCCACATCCGAACCCACAAAGCGGAAGGTGCGTTTCCCCGCTTTCACTTCGTCGAACCAATTCTGCCACTTCGGCACATCTTCGTAACTCGCTTGCCAGGTCTGCATCGGCCCGTCCGAAATCAGTTCCGTCAAACTTTCCGCCGCCCTGCTCCATGTGCCCGGCGAATGGCTTTCGATATCCGGCTCGTCGCGATCCTGGAGATAATTTCCGAGTGCCCGCACGGAATCTGTGCTGGGAATGTGACCGAGCATTCCCAGATTTACCGAGCAAATTTCCGCGTAGTCTCCCCACATTCGGCTCAGCAAGTCGAACATGCCTTTTGAACCCTCACCGGTTTGTTCCATTTTTGCCATTGCCGCTTTCCATTCCGGCTGGGATTCAAACGTTCGGACTCTTTCGGCATTCGACTCATATGCCTCTTCTATTTTGTCAGTGAAATATTTGGTGTGATTTGGGATGGAAAGAAGCTTTTGTTGGGCACTCTTATAGACTGCTATACTCTTATCATTTTGCCAGCGAAATGTCCGAACCATCATCTCACTCAGCTTCGAAATCGCTTCGTCAGGAGGAATTGATTCCATCCCTGCCAGTGTTTCGACATAGCGCTGGAGAGATTCACGGACTTCCTTGGTGGCAAAATCCTCACCTGAATTCGGCATGCCTTGCAGAGTTTCCGATTTCGCAATTGGCCCACATAATAAAAAGAAAAACTGAAGTGAAAACCTTACATATTTCATGGTGAATTAGGGAGTTACGCTTCCGTAGGGAAGACCATTCAACCATGTTTCCGCCGCATCCCACTCGGATTTCACCATCGCCTTTCCAGAAATCGGCAGAACGGCGCTATACATCAGACGTTTTTTCCATTCCTCGGTGGACGGGGTCAGTCCTAGATTTTTCAAATACTCTCATACTTTCTTAAGGTTCTTTGTTTTTTTGTCCAGGCGGATTCGTTGGACCAGCGTGCTCACTTACGAACTGTGACCCATCGCAAAACGTTCGGCGAGCCATTCAATTTCCACAGTGTTTATGTAAATGGTGTCAATTTGGGATTTTCCGGCAGCTATCAGAATTTTTTGACGGGCCTTTTTAAGAGCATCGCGATGCTCGGCGGGAAACGCGGAGAAAGTCAAGGTATCAGATCGGCATTATTCCGCGAATATCCGGCGGCACCGTAGCGACTTGCCGGGGACATGGTACGGACCGCACCATCGGCCTGTGGAGAAGTCAGAGCGACTTCACCCGCAGTGTCAGCGTGTGGGTGACGCCGGTGGCGGGATCGGTGGCGGTGAGAAAGTGAGTCCCGGCAGTGAGATGGATGATCGGCTCGGGGCTGGCGGGCTCGATCCGCAGGGTTTCGGATTGCCAACGGGCGGTGCCCGGGAGATTGGTGACCGGGCGGAGTCTATCAGAGCCAGACGGGATCTCGGGATCGAGGAGGAAGGTGGAATTGTCAGCCGGACTGATGATGCGGAGCGGTTCATGGGCGGGTTGATCCGGATTCAGGGCGAGGTCGCCGCGCCGGAGGTTGTAGGAGCTGGCGAACCAGCCGGCGTAGGTGGGATCGAGGAGCGCTTTGCCTGAAGAGTCGTAATCGGATGGCGTGGCGGCGGGTGGGAGTTGGTCGGCTGGAGCGAGGTCGCGGCGAGCGCTTCTATCAGTCGCAGGGACGGACTTTCCGTTTCGGGGATCGATGGTGAATTCAACGAGCCCGGCGGGGCGTTCGAACCAGGTGGGCTTCACGTCGCGGTGGAGGCGGAGCATGGCGCGGTGGAAAATGGGCCCGGCTCCGGCGATGCCCGACAGGCCTTTCATGGGCTGCTGTTCGAAATTTCCGGCCCAGACGCCGACGGTGAATTCGGGGGTGAAGCCGAGGCACCAGTTGTCGCGGAAGTCGGAGGAGGTGCCGGTTTTCACGGCGCAGCGGAAGGGCAGATCGAGCGGGCCGCCGGGCGGGAAGGATGGGGCGCGGGCGGCGGAGTCTGATAGAATGTCGGCGATGAGGTAGGCGCTGTGAACATCGAACATCGAACGTCCAACATCGAACGTTGAAGGGAAGAGAATTGGGGGAAAGTGGCGGCCCTGGCGGGCGAGAGTGGCGTAGGCGTTGGTGAGTTCCAGCAATCCAACCGGAGCATTGCCGAGGGTAAGCCCGAGGCCGTGGACGGCGGAATCACGGCCAAGAGTGGTGATGCCGAGGTTTTCCAAAAGTTCGTGGAGTGGCTCCGGACCGCCGAGGAGGTTGAGCTCGCGGAGGGCGGGGACGTTGAGCGAACAAGCGAGAGCTTTGCGGAGAGTGACCGGTCCACGGTAGGTCCGGTCGTAGTTTTCCGGAAGATCGAGGCCTTGCGGAGTTCGGAACGGACTGGGGATGTCGGCGAGGATGGAGGTGGGTTGGCGATGGTTTCGCTCCATCGCGAGGAGATAGGTGAAGGGCTTGAGCGTGGAGCCGGGCGAGCGCGGGGTGAGCGCTCCGTTGAACTGGCCACCACGGGCGTCGCCCCAATCGGCGGAGGAAACCAAGACGAGGATTTCCCCGGTGGGGTTGTGGATGACGATGACAGCGGCGTGCCGGAGATTGGCATCCTTGAGCTTGGCGGTTTCCTCGCGGACGATGGCTTGGACGTCGCGTTGGAGCGGGAGGTCGAGGGTGGTGGGGATCAGGCCGGTTCGATCAGCGGCTTGGGCTGCGAGCCACGGGGCGGGCTGGGTTTCGGCGAGGGGACGCAGGGTGATCGGCTCGGCGAGGGCGGCGGTGACCCGCGCCGGATCACAATTTCCCATGGCGGAGAGGCGCTTGAGAACAGTGTTGCGGCGGACGGTCGCACGCTGGGGATGATTGATGGGATTGAGGCGGGAGGGCGCTTGCGGCAACCCGGCGAGCAGGGCGCATTCGGCAAGCGAGAGGTCGGCGAGGGGCTTTTGGAAACAGAACCGCGCTGCCTCGGCAGTGCCGATGCGAAGATTTCCGTAGTCAAGGCGGTTCAGGTAGGCGGTAAGGATCCGGCGTTTTGACCAGGTCATCTCCAACCGACGGGCGGCCAGCGCTTCGTAGATTTTGGTGAACGGGCTGCGCTTGGCGGGAGGCGAGGAAATTTTCACAAGCTGCTGGGTGATGGTGGATGCCCCGGAAATCACCTGCCGGTGGGTGACCAGATCACGGCTGGCCCGGAGGGTTGCCAGCAGGTCGATGCCGCCATGTTGGAAAAACCGCTTGTCTTCGGCGGCGAGCGTGCAGGCGATGAGGTCCGCCGGGATTGCGTCGAACGCGACCGGCGTGGAGCGGGTGGAATCCGGCAGCGCGAGATGCAGGAGCGGCGTGCCGTGACGGTCCAACAGGACCGGCGAGGCGACCGGATCTTCTAACAATCCGATAGGGAGGGAAACGGCGAACGGTGCGGCGAACCACCCTAGCAGCACCGCCAGCAGACCCGCGCAGCCGAAACGGATGAACCGGCGCCGCCATTTCGATTTCGAGTTCAAGCGCGCGAAGATGCGGTCAAAAGCGGCGGAAATAAATGGCAAAGTTTACGATTGGAAAAGGCGGCTGAATTCGCTCGTATTCGTGGCGTATGAAAAAACAACTATTCCTGCTCACCTGCGCGGTGGGACTATTGATGACGCCAACCATGGCAGCGGATGAGGAAACCCCGTTGGGCAAACAAATGGAAGCGATGAACGACGCGTTCAAAGGCTTCCGCCGCGAGACGGATCCAGTGAAGGGCGCGGCGCAGGCCCGGGAGGCCCAGACTGCCGCGCTGAAGAGCGCGATGGAGGTCCCCGCCATGCTCAAGGCGATGCCGGAAGGTCCTGAGAAAGCGAAGGCCCTGGTTGAGTACCGCACTCAGATCGGCAAACTTTTCGTGACCCTCTGCGAAGTGGAGGCGGCGTTCCTCAATGGCAAGATCGACGAGGTCGCCAAGATCGTCGAAACCCTCAAGGAAGCCAAAAAGACCGGCCACGACAAGTTCATGGAGGAAGAGGAGTGATCCCCTCCCCTGTTTGATTTCACGAAATGAAAAGGCCCGGATGCAATCGCGTCCGGGCCTTTTCCTTGGGAAATGATTTCCAACAGTTGTTATTCGACGACGACCCGGGTCCCGGTTTTCACCTTGGAATAGACGATCGGGATGGTGGCGCTGGGGCCACGAATGCAGGCGTGGGACGCAGGACGGCGGCTTCTTGGCAGCGGCCCGATGTGATGACCAACGCCGTCATTGGTGAGGCGCATCCAGTAACGCATCGGGGCACCTTGGAAGCGGCCGCCCTCGGGGATCGGGTCGAGGGTGGAATCCGCATCGCTGTTCACAACCGCGCCGGAGGCATCGTAGATCTTGCCATACTTGTTGGAATGTTTGTCCACGATTTTTTCGAGAATGTAGTAGGTCCCGGGAGGTGTGGGACGGCTGGGAACACCGGAAGAAATCGGATAGTCAATCGCCACTTCGTCGCCATTCATGAGGAAGCCGCGCTGCATCTTGAGGCTGATGAGGATGGAGGAGTTCTCCGCATTGGTGCGGGACAGCACGTCCTCGTTTTTCCAAGTCGTCATGGTCTTGGGATAGGTGGGTTCGGCCTTGAAGTGATCGTAGGTGCCGGGGGGATGAGGGTTCACGACCTTGTCTTCCTTGGCGACCTCGTTACCAGGTTTCTGGTTGGCACAACTCGCCAACAGGAGAGCGGAAATGGCGGCGGTGAACTGGGCGATGATTCGAAGCGAGGTCATGGAATGCGGCTGGGGACGCGGGGAATTAGGACAGATTTCCCGGAATTGCAATCCCCCATGCGCTTTTCCCCGTCATCGCGTAGGTATCGCGTCTCAGCCTGTTACCCTTTTCACGGTCGCGCCATCGACCCAATGGCTGCCAATCAAAGTCGCGCGCGGGTGTTGCGGGACACCTCGCTCGTTGTGGTGAACCATTGAAATGAGCATGTCCAGAGCCGCCGCCCCGACGAGGTCGTTGCGCTGGTCCATCCCCGCCCAGCCGCGGTGGTCCGCCCGCCATTCGTATTGGATCAGCCCGATGTCATGCGGAACGCGCAGCCCGAGTTCATGGATCCAGCGCTCGACTTCGTGGTAGAGGGTGAAAATCACGTCCGGCTGGTTTTCTTCGAACCATTTCGAAAAAAGCGCCCGGTCGCCGCGTGCCTCCGCGACCTCGTAAAACGGCTGTGTCCTCTGCCCTACGGGCATCGACCGGCTTTGCGCGGTCAGGAATCCCGCCGAAAAACGCCCTTCGACCAGTTCGTCGATCACCCCGTCGAGGACCAGCGCCGGTCGTCGGTAACCGAGTTCCAGCGCTTTCTCGAATGCCACCAACGCCAGCGTGTGTTGGTCGCTACAAGCGAAGGAAAGCGCCGGTTCCCGCGTCCGCACTCCCGTCACCAACGCCGGAAACTCATCCCACAGCGGAGCCAGGTTCGCTGGCAGCCGGTTGCGCTGCATCATTCCCACGATCACCACCCCGCGGATATTCCGCGCCCGGAAAATCGAAAGCCAACGCGCGACCGGCATGTTCGGTTCGTGCAGCCAGAACTCGTCGAGCTGGTAGCCGAGCTGTTGCGCCCGTTGGCGGCAGCCCGCCACGTACGCGGGGATCGTCGGATGATTGGCAAAAGCATCCCGATTTTCGTGGGCGTTGATGATTGCCAGTGTCGCCTGAAATCCGGGTGAGCGGTTTTGCCGAAGCTCGGCCATCAGGTGGGCCACCGTCGGATTCAGCCGGTAGCGCATTCCTTCCGCGACTTGTTCGATCCGCTCGCGGGTCGCCGCGGAAATCCTCGGACTTCCACGCAACGCCAGGCTCACCGTGTTCTTGGAAACCCCGGAAGCCTTGGCCACTTCCGCCATCGTGGGCTGCAACATTGCCGCGAGTTTTCGGAGAAATCAGCGCCGGGTCCAGCGTGAAATATGACTGTCATACGAATCGGCTCTTTCCGTGGATCGTTCGGTTCGCCATTTAGCAACTGTCATGCCATTCACCATCGGTCTAGATTACGGAACCAACTCAGCCCGCGCCTTGGTGGTCGATTGCTCCAACGGCCGCGAAATCGGCACTGCGGTGGTCGATTACCCGTCGGGAAACCAAGGAATCCTCCTCAACCCATCCGACCATCACCTCGCCCGCCAGAATCCGGCTGACTATATTTTTGCTCTGGAAAAAGCCACCCTTCTCGCCCTCCAAGCCGCCCGCGCCGCCGAACCTTCGTTTTCAAACGATCAAGTCATCGGTATCGGCATGGACGGCACCGGCTCCAGCCCGCTGCCGGTGGATAGAAACAACGTCCCGCTCTCCTTCGATCCGAAATTCTCCGCCAACCTGAACGCCCAGTGCTGGCTCTGGAAAGACCACACCAGCATCCCCGAAGCCGCCGCCATCACCGCAACCGCCGCCGAGCTCCGCCCGCAGTTCCTCGCGAAAATCGGCGGCACTTATTCCTCCGAGTGGTTCTGGGCGAAAATCTGGCATTGCCTCAAAGTCGATCCCGCAGTCTTCGATGCCGCCTGGTCGTGGGTCGAGCTATCGGATTTCATCCCCGCCGCGCTCGCCGGTGTCACCGACCCCAAGGCCATCATGCGCGGTGTCTGCATGGCCGGCCACAAGGCGATCTACGCCGAAGATTGGGGCGGCCTTCCCGACCAGGAATTTCTAACCGCCCTCGATCCCAAGCTAGCCGATCTCCGCGGCCGCCTCTATGACAAAGCTCACGACGCGTCCGCCAGCGCCGGCAATCTCTGCCCGGAATGGGCCGCGAAACTCGGCCTAACCGCCGGAATCCCGATCGCCATCGGCGAGATGGACGTCCACTACGGCGCCATCGGTTGCGGCGTCGACGAAGGCACGCTGGTCAAAGTCATCGGCACTTCAACCTGCGACTGTGCGGTCGTCTCCGCAGACAAAACCGTCGCCGACATCCCCGGAATTTGCGGCATCGTCAAAGGCGCGATCCTTCCCGGTTATTTCGGCGTCGAAGCCGGCCAATCCGCCGTCGGTGATATTTTCAAATGGTTTGTCGAAGGTGTGTTGGAAGACGCGTCCCTTCACGGCCAGCTCACCGAAGAAGCCGCCTGCCTCAAACCCGGCCAATCCGGCTTGTTAGCCCTCGATTGGAACAACGGCAACCGCACCATCCTCGTTGATCAACTCCTCACCGGACTTCTGCTAGGCCAGACGCTCTACACGACCAAAGCCGAAATCTATCGGGCACTCATCGAGGGCACCGCGTTCGGTGCCCGCGCCATTGTGGACCGCATCCGCGAATACGGCGTGCCGGTCGAGCGCATCGTCTGCTCCGGCGGCATCGCCGAGAAAAACGCGCTTCTCATGCAAGTCTACGCCGACGTGACCGGCTGCGAAATGCGGGTTTCCCGCTCGTCGCAATCCTGCGCGCTCGGCTCCGCCATTGGTGCCGCCGTGGTCGCCGGCGCGCACCCGGATTTCAAGACCGCCCAGGCCGCGATGACCGGTTTGAAGGAAATCAGCTACAAGCCGGTCCCGGAAAACCAGGCGATCTATCAGCAGCTTTATTCCCTTTACCGCGAGCTGCACGACTCTTTTGGCGGCATTACGAAATCAGCCGACCTCGGCCACGTCATGAAAGACCTTCTCTCCCTCAAAGCCCAACAATCCCGCTAACACCATGGCCTCCGACATCAACAAATTCGATCATCTTGAAATCTGGTTCGTCACCGGTTCCCAGCACCTTTACGGACCCGAAGCGCTCAAGAAAGTCGATGAGCACGCCCAAGTCGTCGTCGATGCGCTGAACGCCACCGGCACCCTGCCGCACAAGGTCGTTTTCAAGCCGGTCCTCAAGTCTTCCGACGAGATCACCCAGTTCGCCATCGACGCGAACTCGGCTCCTAACTGCATCGGCATCATCACCTGGATGCACACGTTTTCCCCCGCGAAAATGTGGATCGAAGGCCTGCAGATCCTCCGCAAACCGCTCGCCGATCTGCACACCCAGTTCAACCGCGACATCCCGTGGGATTCCATCGACATGGATTTCATGAATCTGAACCAGACCGCCCACGGCGGTCGCGAGTTCGGTCACATCGGCGCGCGTCTGCGACTGCCGCGCAAGGCCGTTGTCGGTCATTGGCAGGACCCGGAAGTCCACGAGCGCCTCGCCGCCTGGGCCCGCGCCGCCCGCGGCTGGCATGCGTCGCGCAGCCTCAAACTTGCTAGAATCGGCGACAACATGCGCTACGTCTCCGTGACTGAAGGCGACAAGGTTTCCGCGCAGATCCGCTTCGGCTGGGAAGTGAACACCTTCGGCATAGGTGATCTGGTCGCGAAAATCAACGCCGTCACCGAGCTCCAGATCGACGCCCTCTGCGCGGTCTATGAGAAAAACTATCGGGTCGCTCCCGAGCTAACAAAAGGCGCGGCCCGCCATCAATCGCTGCGTGATTCCGCCGCCATCGAGATCGGCCTCCGCACTCTGTTGGAGGAAGGAGGCTTCACCGCTTTCACCACCACCTTCGAGGATCTCCACGGCATGAAACAACTGCCCGGCCTCGCCGTCCAACGCCTGATGGAAGACGGTTATGGTTTCGCCGGTGAAGGCGATTGGAAAACCGCCGCCCTCACCCGCGTGATGAAAGTCATGGCCGACGGCCTCGCAGGCGGCACCTCGTTCATGGAGGACTACACCTATCATCTCGATCCAGCCAACCCAATGGTGCTAGGTTCCCACATGTTGGAAATCTGCCCGTCCATCGCATCCGAGATTCCAAAGATCGAAATCCACGCGCTCGGCATCGGCGGCAAGGAAGATCCCTGCCGCATGGTCTTCGACTGCGGCCCGGGCAAGGCTGTCAACGGTTCCATCATCGATCTCGGCAGCCGCCATCGTTTCCTCGTCAACGAGATCGAGTGCGTCGCTCCGCAAAACGAACTGCCGAAGCTTCCCGTCGCCCGCGTGTTGTGGCAACCCCTGCCCGATCTCAAAACCGCCACCGCCGCTTGGATCTACGCCGGGGGCGCTCATCACACCGTGCTTTCCTACGCTCTAAGCAGCGAGCATCTCGAAGACTTCGCGGAAATCGCGAAAATCGAGCTCAGCGTCATCGACGAAGACACCCGCCTGCGCTGTTATAAGAACGAACTGCGCCAGCAGGACCTCTATTTCCACCTCGCACAAGGCATCCAAGGCTGACGCTCATGAGCTATCAATCCATCAAGGAGGAATGCCTCGCCGCCAACCTCGCCCTGCCGAAAACCGGATTGGTCGATCTAACGTTCGGCAACGTTTCCGTCGCCGATCCCGAGCGCCGCGTCTTCGCCATCAAGCCCAGCGGCGTCGATTACGACAAGCTAACCGCCGATGACATGGTGATCCTCGATTACGTGGGCAACATCATCGAAGGCACTCTCCGCCCGTCGTCGGACACGCCCACGCACCGCTGCCTGTTTTTGAATTTCCCCGGCATCCGGTCGGTCGTCCACACGCACTCACGCAGCGCCGTGGCATTCGCCCAAGCCGCGTCGGATATCCCCTGCCTCGGCACCACCCATTGTGACTATTTCAACGGCCCCGTACCGGTCACCCGCACGATGACGCCCTCGGAAGTCGGCGGCGAATACGAATGGGAAACCGGCAAGGTCATCGTTGAGCGCTTCGCCGGCCTCAATCCGTTGGACATTCCCGCCGTGCTCGTCCGCAACCACGGCCCGTTCGCTTGGGGACCGAGCGCCACCAAAGCGGTTGAAACCGCGCTGGCCCTCGAAATTGTCGCTGACATGGCGCTCAAAACCCTCTCCCTCAACCCCTCCGCAGCCAGCGCCCCGCCGCATTTGCTGCAAAAACATTTCTTCCGTAAACACGGCGCAAATGCTTACTACGGACAGTCCTGATGATTCCCTGAACGATTAAAACCAACCCATGAAAACTCCAAAATTAGCACTTCTATCCGCCGCAGTTTGCGCCCTCGTCATCGCCGGTTGCAACAACAAGGAAACCGCCGGTTCCGACAAGAAGCTCAAGCTCGCCTTCGTCAGCAACAACGCCGCCACCTTCTGGACCATCGCCCGCTCCGGCACCGAGGCCGCTGCCAAGGAACTCGGCAACGTCGAGGTCGATTTCCGCATCCCCTCCACCGGCGGTGCCGCGGAACAACAACAGATCCTCGACGACCTTCTCGCAAAAGGCGTGGACGGCATCGCTGTTAGCCCGATCGACCCGGCCAACCAAACCGCCTTTCTCGACAAAATCGCCGGGCAGACCCTTCTCATCTGCCATGACAGCGATGCCCCTGACAGCAAGCGCGTTGCCTACATCGGCACCGACAATTTCGCCGCCGGCGTGGAAGCAGGCAAGCTGATCAAGGAAGCTCTGCCGGACGGCGGCAAGATCATGGTCTTCGTCGGCGCGACCGATGCGGAAAACGCCAAGCAACGCTTCGGTGGCATCAAGAAGGAGCTCGAAGGTTCCAAGGTCGAGGTCATCGACGTCCGCACCGACGACACCGACACCGTGCGCGCCCAGAAAAACGCCGAGGACACTCTCGTGAAATACCCCGACATCGCGGGCCTCGTCGGCCTCTACAACTACAACGGCCCGGCCATCCTCAACGCCGTCCGCAGCGCTAACAAACAAGGCAAGGTCAAGATCGTCTGCTTCGACGAGAACGACGAGACCCTTGAAGGCGTGGCCTCCGGAGACATCTACGGCACTGTCGTCCAGCAGCCCTTCGAGTTCGGCAAACAGGCGATCACCAAGATGGCCAAGCACCTCGCCGGTGACAAGGACGCCCTCTCAGGCGGCAAGCAGATCGTCCCGACGCGCAGCTTGAAAAAAGACGACGTCGCTGCTTTCCAAGCTGATTTGAAAAAGGTCCTCGGCAAGTAATTAACCGCCCCTGTTTCCAACAACATGAGCAAACCGCCACTTCTTGAAATGAGGGGAATCTGCAAACGGTTCCCCGGAGTGGTGGCGTTGGACAAGGTCAGCCTCTCCATCGGTGAAGGCGAAGTCCTCGCCCTCTGCGGCGAGAACGGGGCGGGCAAGTCCACGCTGATGAAAATCCTCGGTGGCGTCTATCAGCCAGAGGAGGGCGAACTGCTCGTCAACGGCCAGCCAGTCTCGATCAACAATGTGACCGACTCGATGAAGCTCGGCATCGGCTTCATCCATCAGGAACTCAATATCCTCGAGAACCTCGACATCGCGGCTAACGTTTTTCTCGGACGCGAGCCGCTGGTGACGCCGTTCAAGCTGATCAACCGCAGGAAGATCCACGCCGATACGCTGCCGCTGCTTAAGCGCGTCGGGCTGGATCTCCCCACTCACAAGCGCCTCGGCGAGCTCCCGATCGCCCAGCAGCAGATGGTGGAAATCGCCAAGGCGCTCTCGTTAAACGCGCGCATCCTGATCATGGATGAGCCGACGTCCAGCCTCACGCTAACCGAAACCGACTGCCTGCTGGACCTCATCGCCGAGCTCCGCAAACAAGGCGTCAGCATCATCTATATTTCCCACCGCCTCGGTGAGGTGGACCGCTGCGCCGACCGCGTCGAGGTCCTGCGCGACGGCAAAAACGCCGGCTGCCTGAGCCGCGCGGAGATCAGCCACGACAGCATTGTCAGCAAGATGGTAGGCCGCGAAATCAAGAGCACCTACACGCCCTCCGGCGCGGTGGTGACCAAGGGTTTCTTCAAGGTCCGCAACGCCAGATCCGGCCGCTTCCCCGAAAAGAGGATTTCCTTCGATGCCTCGCGCGGCGAAATCCTCGGCTTCGCCGGCCTCGTCGGCGCGGGCCGTTCCGAAATCGTCAAGGCCATATGCGGCCTCGATCCCAATGGCTGTGCGGAAGTCAGCATGGGCAGTGAATCCCTGGTCATCCGCAAGGCCAGCGACGCCATCCGCCACGGCATTTTCCTGGTTCCGGAAAATCGCCGCGAGGAAGGACTCGTGGTTGCGATGTCCGTCCGCGAGAACACCACGCTGCCCTCGCTGAGCTCCTATTCCACCGCCGGGCTCATTCAAAAAAGCAGCGAGACCAAGGTCGCCAACGAACAAATCGCCTCTCTCAGAATCAAAACCCCGCACGCCGAAACGCTGGTTAGAAACCTCAGCGGCGGCAACCAGCAGAAGGTCGTCATCGGCAAGTGGCTCGCGATGGGCCCGAAGGTCCTGATCCTCGACGAACCCACCCGCGGCATCGACGTCGGGGCCAAGGCCGAGATTTACAAACTCATGCGCAACCTCGCCGCGGAAGGCGCGGTGATCCTCATGATCAGCAGCGACATGGAGGAAGTCCTCCATGTCAGCGACCGCGTGGCGGTCATGCACGAAGGCAGCATCACCGGCGTGCTTGACCGCGAGGACTGCAATGAGAAGAACGTGATGCAGCTCGCCGTTGGCCGCCCGTTGCCTGTTAGCAAGCCCGCTTTCGCTTCCTGATTTCCAATCCCTTTATCCATGAAAAAAGAACTCGGCATTTTCCTTCTTCTGATCGTCCTGTGTGTGGCCACCACAGCGAAGAATCCGAATTTCATTTCCCAAGCGAATCTGACGAATCTGTCCAACCTGATCGGGATTTTCGGAGTATTCAGCATCGGCCTGGGCCTGGTCATCATCACCGGCGGCATCGATCTATCGGTCGGCTCGCTGTTCGCACTTTGCGGGGTTCTGTTACCGATCGCGCTGACCGAATGGGGATTGTCATGGCCGCTGGCCGCCCTGCTGGTGATTGCCCTTCCGATGGCCCTCGGCTGGGTCCACGGCGCGCTGATCACGCGGATGAAAATGCAGCCCTTCATCGTCACCCTTTGCGGCCTGATGATCTATCGGGGTGCCGCCCGTTTCATCGCGGACGACACCACCCTGGGCTTCGGCAGCGCCAAGGGTTTTGAGACATTGAAAAGCATCGCGAGTGGCAAGCTGCTGGGAGTTCCGATGCCGTTCGTCATCCTCATCGTAATCGGCCTGATCATGTGGGTTCTCCTGCACCGCTCGGTCTATGGCCGTTATCTTTTTGCCGTCGGACGCAACGAGGAAGCCGCGCGGTTCTCCGGAATCAACACGCGGATGGTGATCACCGGAAGCTATGTGATCGCCGGCCTGCTCACCGGGGTTTCCGGCATCATGCTCGCGTTCTACACCAACTCGGTTTCCCCATCGAGCTATGGCAACTCCTACGAACTCTACGCCATCGCCGCCGCCGTCCTCGGCGGTTGCAGCCTGCGTGGTGGTGAGGGCTCCATCATCGGCATCATCATCGGCACCGCGCTGCTGCAAGTCCTCCAGAACCTCGTGAACCTGCTAGGCATCCCCAGTTCTCTCAACTTCGCCGTCATGGGCACCGTCGTCCTGCTAGGCGTCATGGCCGACCAGCTCCTCCAACGCCGCGCCGCCGCCAAGCTGGTGGCGCATTGAACTGGACCGCGAAATTCATTTCGCACGAAGGTTCCGGCAGCGGGTCTCCTCAAATTCTCAGAACATGCTGGGCAGCATCGAAATTCCCGGGAAGTGAACGAGAGTCGAATGTCCTGAAAAGACCTACCCAGACTTCATCTTCCAGCAATGTAACGAGCGTCTGACCCGTTCCCTCGTCGAGACCATGATCGAAATAGATCCCACCTACTTCCGTCAGCAGGAATCTCGCGTGGGGCTTTCCTCCACTTGGCATTGTATCCCAATAGCACACATCCAGGGTCCAGCCGTTTGGCAATGATGGTTGAACGTGGGTGTGCCATTGGGATAGCTGTGGACCGCGGCGATAAACATCATCCCTGTTACGGACGCGGCTGGTATGCACTTCCAATCGCTTCGGCAACCATCCGACTCTTCCCTCCAAGAGCGAAATCAAGTGGAGCACTGTCGCATGAAAGCGAGGCTCGTCTGCCCGGAAATTTGGATCCACCAGAACGAATTC
The DNA here is from genome assembly GCA_041739215.1 of Akkermansiaceae bacterium. Classification (GTDB taxonomy): domain Bacteria; phylum Verrucomicrobiota; class Verrucomicrobiia; order Verrucomicrobiales; family Akkermansiaceae; genus Luteolibacter. Next base: position 11,133 of record JBGSOI010000022.1, on the reverse strand, counting down.
GTCACAAGTCGAGACGAGGAGCCGGGCCGCACCGATTAAATTCTCCTTGGTTCTCTGGATCTGATCCTGGGTCTTCCGGTGAAAGGGAAGTTCGTCCTTGAGCAAATCATCGGCTCCGATCTGGTTTCCGGATGATCCCGAACCAGAAGTGATGATCAGATCAAATGGTGGCGAGGCCCCGACTGCCGCTTGGTGCCAGTCCCTAGCTGAGGAATCAAATGCGCGCCCGGAACTCTTCAGCTTCCGCTTGAATCGATCTTCGCTCAGCTTTCGCGCAATTCTGCTAGCCTGAAGATCGGTCGTCACACGCGCCGGAATATCCGTAGCGGCAAGTTCTCTCGCTTTCTCAATGACCAGTTTTCGCCACTTCTTGGGGAACTCGGAGATCAATCTTCCACGAGCGATTCCGAAATCCTCAGACAGACTCTGAAAATGCCTCCAAGTCGCGAAGACCTCCGGATCGATAGCACAATCGGCAATCATAGTTCAAAAAAGCTCGTCGTCTCTTTCGGCAAAGAATCCGCCTGGCCAAGGCCTAGAGAAATCCCCATCCGCTGTCACCGGCATTTCTATCACCTCGGCTCCGTCCTGCCCCTGTTGCACGTAAAGAACTGCGACGTCGTCCGGTTTAATGCCGTCCGGGCAGGCTTTCTTGAGTTCCTCGGACCAATCGCTGAAATCTCTCTCCGTCGTCTCCCGGATCCTCCGCAGAATCCTCAGGATCAGATGCTCGCTGTGGGTTTCCAACAGGAAGGTGTTCTTGTTGTTCTCCCCGAGCGCGGACTCGATGAAGACATCGCCGAGTTTGGCTTGGAGAGCTGGGTGGAGGTGAAGCTCGGGCTGTTCGATGGCAATCAGCTGGTTTTGTTGGGCGAGTGCTTCGAGGATAATCGGAAGGACTTGACTGGTGCCGACGCCGACGTCTTGGAGCGCAACCCAGACATCGCGTTTTGGATCGTGGAGACGTAATTGAAGGTGGTCTTGCTCTAGAATGGGCGTCTCGTCCAAACCAGTTTCCTTGAGCGCGTTCACGATCGTGTCCCGGACTTTCTGATCTTCGGCAATGAAAAGTCTTGCCGCTTCATCTTTCCAAACAGCGTCAACCATGTTACTCCAGTCATCCAAGAGACTTTCTGCCAGCCGCTTCGATTTTTCCTTGATCCACCAATCTGGCACTGGTTCATCCGCGTTCGCGTCGGGAAACTCTTCAAAGTAATCAGATAGATAGTCATTCACGGGATCCCGGATGATATCATACCAGTAGTCCACCATCTTGTCGAAATGCGCGGGATGCTGATCAAGCCAACGTTTGTAATCCGAGTATTCATATGATTCCCAAATCGTTCTTGCGTTTTCGACGGCATAAGAAAGCCCTCCCCACTCTTTCCCCGTTTCGGCGAAAGCCAGTATACGCATGATGCTTTCAGTGGTGGTGCCTGTTGGCATCATCGTGCGAATCCTGACTTGGTGATCAATACCGATACTTGCCAAGGTTACGTTGGTGGATTCACATAGGTCGGCTTTTTTTGACAGCCAACGCCATCCGGGTATCTGGCACCCCCGGAGGTTAATGTCACGGTCTGGAATCTCCCGAAGTGGTGGAAGGTACACGATTTCTTGAGCGGTCCGGCTGATCGTATCAAAAACCTCATCAACCAGCGCAGGCAGTTCGTGCGCGAGAAATCGATAGAACGTTTTCAGAAATGTGTCGGTTTGCGCCAAGCGGTCCACATCTTCCTTTTCCAAAAACAATTTCGTCGGGAAGAAGGCGAGTCCACCCAGTTCATAACCCGCGAGGAATTCAGACCATCTTTCGAGGTGTTCCTTTTGTTCATCTGTAAGAACTGACCGGAATGGGAGCGCAGGGTGGTCCCACTCAAATTTGACATTATGCCCTCCTCTCGGGACTGAACTGGGTCGCTTCCGGATGGTCAATAGCCTGTCGTTGCCAGCAAAGAGATCTCCATCTGTGAATACCGGGGGCTCGTCCTTTCGCGTCCTAGCACAGGTGAAAACCAGCTTGAATTGGGAGATGTCATCGTGCCAAGAGGGAACATCAGAGTTCTGAGCTGATTTTTCGATCGTAAGCGCAAGTCTCAGACGATGAACTCCCGAATTGCGATTCAAGCACGAGTCGAATCCTCCTAAATTAGCGGACTCTCGTGCCAACGCGGGCCTGAAAACATCGGTTTCGCCACGGGATTCGGCGTGGTTGAGCCATAGCAAGGAATGAAGAATCGAGGACTTCCCCGCACTATTCGCTCCGAACACAAGTGTGATGGGCTTGATCGGAATGGTTTGGAACTCCTTTCCGAAGGCTTTGAAGTTCGCGATTTCTATGGATTTGAGTCTCATGGTGCAGGACGCTTGTAGATGTGGGGATAGTTTTGAATCACTCCGCATGAAATCCCATCTCGCGTTTTGGCGTGGCGTCGGTGGCGATGAGCTGGCGGATCGCATCGAAGACGAGTTGGAACTGCTGGTCGTGTTCGGAGTATTTCGCTTCGAGTGACTGGATCTTTTCCGCAAGCAGGGCATTCGAGTCCATCAGTCGGCGGAGTTGGACGAAGGTGCGCATGATGGCGATGTTCACCTCCACGGCGCGGGGCGAGCGAAGGACGCTTGAAAGCATGGCAACGCCTTGCTCGGTGAATGCGTAGGGGAGGTATTTGCGGTGCTGGCCGCGCTTTAAGGTCACAGTTTGTGACCTTAAAGATTTTTGGTCTGCGTTTAAGGTCGCGGATTGCGATCTTAAAGTGTCCTCTGCAGATCTTGATGTCACAATTTGTGACCTCAAGATTTCCATCTCGTTTTCAGTGAGTTGGAACATGAAATCGTCCGGAAAGCGGTTGAGATTCCGCTGGACGGATTGGTTGAGGACTTTGGTCGGAACGCCGTAAAGCTCCGCGAGATCGGAATCGAGCAGGACCTTCTCATGGCGCAGGACATGAACGAGCGGCGCGATCTTTTCTGGAACGAACAGGGCTGCGCTATTCCGGGGAGTGGGGGTCTTCTTGGCAGACATGGTGGGGAATGAACGAACTCAATCCGGTTTGCCTCGCGCTTGCAATCATCCAATTCGCATGCAGCATGACTGAAAAGTCATGTCCCGCACCCAGATCAAACTCAAGGGCCTGTCGCTCGACCGCTTGGAGACGTTGTCGGCCATTGTCCGTGAAGGCGGCATGATGCGGGCGGCGGAGTTCGACGGGATCCGGCAGAGCCAGTTCAGCAGGCAGGTCGCGGAACTGGAAAAGTGGTTCGGGGTGAAGCTGATGGATCGCTCGGTCACTCCCAGCGTTCCGACCGAAGAAGCCCGCAGGATCGCGCGGATGACGGATGGGTTTCTGCGGGACTTGAACCAGGAGCGGGAACGCGCGGAGGGCGGGCGAAAGATGGTAGCCATCGGCGCGGGCGAGAGGATGATCCGGGGCTATCTGATTCCGTGGTCGGCCAAGGCGAAGCTGGAGCATTTCCGTCTGGTCTATCGAAATCTAACTTCCCGGATGATCCAAGCGGAGTTGCTGGCGAAGCGGGTGGACATCGGCGTGTTGCGCACCGACGAGTGCCCGCCGGGATTTGAAAGCCGCAAGCTTCCGCCGATGCGAATGGCCTGCCTGGCTCCGAAGAAAGCCGCGACGAAGATCCGCAAGTGGAGTGACCTGGCGGGTGTTCCGTTAGCGGGCCTGGAGGGACACGGCCGTTTCACCCGGTGGGTGCGGGAAAAGGTTGCCGCCGAAAGTGTGGCGCTGGATCTGGCGGTCGAGTGCAGCACCTGGACGCAGGTGATCGATGCGATGAACGCCTTCGACATGGCGGGTTTTGTGCCGGAGAATCTGGCGAGTCAACTGGCTCCCGGGTTTGCGGCCGTGGCACTGGCTGGTTTGGCGGCGTACGCGGATGAATACTCTGTGGTGTGGGATGGCCGTCAAACCAAGGCCCGCCCGGAGCTGGCGGACCTGGTGAAACGGCTGACCCGGAAAGTAGCCGTTTGAATTCAAATCCTGCCAGAGAGACCACCCGAAAAATCTTTTCCCTCGCTGATGGCGTTCCGCTAGAAAGACCGGCATCCGGTTGCTCCGTATCCGTCGCCCGACGATGCACCGATTCATGAGTCCGATCCTTCCCGCCACCATTGCCCTGCTAGCCATCGTGCTGCCCTTGCGGGGAGTGGAGATGACCACGCGGCTGGTCATTCTGCGACTGCCCAACAGCGAGGTGACAGCCGTCCGGGCTGCGTTCAAGGAATCGGGCGCGAATCCGGAAACCATGGACGCGGTGTTGAAGCTGCCAGGAGTCAGCGAACTCGCCGGATTCAAGGAGACGGAGCCGTGGCGGCACGAAATTGGATTTCTATCCAAGGAGATCGGCGGCATCACACTGGAAGGTGAGCTCAGGAAATCCCTCGGCGTGCAGATGGGATTGGTGGACTCCGACGCCGGGCTCGGAATCGATGAAACGCTATCCACCGACATCACCTGGCAGACGACGCCTAACGGTTACCGGCAGTTTGAGAACCGGGGCAACTGCATGATCGCCACGCTCGGCCGTTGGGAGGAGCGCGCGTTCTGGAGCGATGCCAAGGACTCGCACATGCTGTGGCAGCTTGCGACCGCAGATGGCGAGCCGGATGCCGGCCTAACCAAAGGCTACGGCTCGAAAGAAGCGGTTTGGGTCGAGATGCGTTGGTTGAAAGCCACTCCGGAAGACACGGCGAAACTCAAACTGGCCACGCCGGAGACCAGCGAGAAGGCGCTGGAATGGCTGACCGGCCGGGCGAAACTCTGGCGGCAGTGCGGGTTCCGGGTCAGGCCGGGTGAACCGGCGTCGTGGCGTTCCTCACAAGCGTTGCTGAAGTTAGACAAGGGCTCGGTCGTCACGATCCGCGAGAGCTTTTACATCGATGGCACGCTAACCGAAACGGGCGACCGGTTGAAAATGGAGTGGAAGGCCACGTTGAAGAAAATCGACGCGGAACAAGGAACCTCAGCCGACATCGCCGCAACGGTCAATCCGGGAATCTGGGAGTTCAGCACGGTGGGAGGATTTGCAGATGCGAATGTCCTGGCCTGCCGTTTGGTTAGGGAATGAACGGGTGTGGAAGCCGATCTCGCGCTTGGGCCGGGCGTCGGCGCCGATTTGGGCGATGGCATTCACCAAGAGCGGCCGCTGGTGTTGTTGGTGACTTGACGGAGCTTATGGTTCCCGCAACGGATGCCGGAAATGGATTCCCTCGTTGAGCAGTTCCTCTCAGTCGCCAAGTCTCTGCACGGTCACTTCATGGCGCTGGCCATCGATGGTTAGGACCATCTTCCGTCCGGAGCTTCCATCGGGTAGGGCGGAAGGGAACGAAGGCGCGGCTGATGCAGATGGGGTCGCTTTCACCACTTCGGCCGGGGCGGTGCCCGAGGGGAGGGCTTTGAGAAGGGCTTCGACCTGCTGGGGAAACATGGCGAAGAGGACGACGGTTTCTTCATCGACGGGCAGGCCTCTCGCCGCGCATTGGCCGCGGTAGTTTTCAAGACCGGGCTCCAGCAGATCGGCCGGCCTCACGGTAGCGGCCTTGGTGCCGGTTTGTTTCTCGATCATGGCGAGAATCGATGGATTGATGGGTCCGGGTGCCTTGCCGTATTTGCCGAGCGCGATGTCCTGGGCAGGCTGGCAGATCATTTTCCATCGGCCGAACTTCACGTTCATCATCGCCTGGGTGCCGACAATCTGTGAGGTGGGCGTGACCAGCGGGATCCAGCCAAGCGCTTCGCGGACCACCGGGATTTCTCTAACGACCTCATCGAATTTGTCGGCCATGCCCTGTTCCTCCAGCTGGTGCCGGAAATTGGAAAGCATGCCGCCGGGGACCTGGAAGACGAGGATGTCGGAATCGATGCGCTCATTGGCGGCGCTCGTGAACTTCGATAGCTGTTGATAAACCTCCTCGAAATGCAATCGGAGCTGTTGGAGTTTTGTCGGATTGTAGTCCGGGCGGCGGGCGTTACCCTCCAGCAGGGCGAGCATGCGCACGGTGTCGGGCTGCGAGGTGCCGTTGGCGAACGGGGAAATCGAGGTTTCCACCGCGTCCACGCCGGCATCAATGGCGGCGAGGTAGGCGGCAGCTCCAAGGCCGGCGGTGTCGTGGGTGTGCAGCGTGATCGGCAGCCCGATCTTGCGCTTGAGTTCCGTGACCAAGGTTTGGGCGACATGCGGCGTCATGATGCCGGACATGTCCTTGAGTCCGATGGAGTGGCAGCCCATTGCTTCAAGTTCGACGCCCATTTTTACAAAAGCCTCGGTGGTGTGGACCGGGCTGGTGGTATAACAGATTTCGCCGCGGGCGTGCTTGCCGCAACCGATCACCGTCCTGATGGCGGTGGCGAGATTGCGGGTGTCGTTGAGCGCATCGAAAATCCGGAACACATCCTGACCTGCGGCAGCGTTTGCCCGGATGAAGGCGGCGACCACATCGTCCGGAAAACTCGTGTATTGCACAATGTTCTGGCCGCGCAGCAGCATGATCTGGGGGGTCTTGGGCGCGGCTTGCTTGAGAGCGCGGAGGCGATCGAATGGGTTCTCACTGAGGAAGCGCAGACAGGAGTCGATGGTGGCGCCACCCCACGTCTCGAGACCGCTGAAACCGATTTCATCAAGGATCGGTGCGGCGGGAAGCATCTGCGCGGTGGTCATGCGGGTGGCGGCCAGTGATTGGTGGCCATCGCGCAGGACGGTGTTGTTGAAAGTGACGCGTGACATGCCCGGGAGGGAGTGGAGGGTTGGATAACGTGAACACAGTAGCGGAATGACTGTCCCACTTGCGCGTCACATCGGCCCCTTTTCTCAGCGGAAATTGCTTTCAAACACCTCTATGATCCTCCTCACGGCGGCGGCGGCGGGAAGGGTTTGCCCGGCGACCTGCCTTTCGACATCGGGCAGGAGCTGTTTGACACGCTCGTCGCGGAAGAACCGGTGGCGGAGTTCCTCCCCGATCATGGCGTGCATCCACTCGATCGACTGGTGTTTGCGGCGTGCGTTGAAGAATCCGGACTCGCGGGTGGTGGTCGCGAAATTCTCCACGACCTCCCAAAGCGCCGCAAGAGTCTCCGGAATCAACGCCGAACAAGTGGTGCAGCGGGTGCGCCAACCGGGAGTGGCGGGCTGGAGGAAATGGAGGACGCGTTTGTATTCGATGCTGGCCAGTTTGGTGCGGCTGATGTTGTCTCCATCCGCCTTGTTCACGACAAGCAGATCGGCGATTTCGATCACGCCCTTTTTCATGCCTTGGAGTTCGTCACCGGCACCGGCGATCATGATGAGCATGAAAAAATCCACCATCGATCTAACGGTGATCTCGCTCTGCCCGACGCCGACGGTTTCTACCAGAATCACGTCGTATCCCGCGGCTTCGCAAAGCAACATCGTCTCACGGCTCTTGCGGCCGACGCCGCCGAGCGAACCGCCGGATGGAGAGGGGCGGATGTAGGCGTTCGGCTCGCGCGCGAGGTTCTGCATGCGGGTCTTGTCACCCAGGATGCTGCCGCCGGTCACGCTGCTGCTAGGGTCCACCGCGAGCACGGCGACGCGGTGGCCTTTTTCACAGAGCTGGCACCCGAGCGATTCGATGAGCGTGCTTTTTCCGGCGCCGGGAACACCGGTGATGCCGACGCGGACCGAGTTCCCGGTCCGTGGAAGAATGCGTGTGAGGAGCTCCTGCGCGAGCGCTTCATGCGCCGGGTGGTTGCTTTCGACGAGAGTGATCGCTCGGGACAGAATGGCGACATCAGAGTCGAGCACGCCTTGCTCGTAATCGTCGAGCGTGAGATTACGGCGTTTCATGTGCATCGTTTTCTGCATTTCATCCCGATCAGATCTAACGTCGGAAATACAACAGCCACACCAGAATCAGCATCGGCAGCATGACGGGAAGCGTGAATCTGAAGACATAACCCATGAATGACGGAGTCGCCACCTTCTGCTGGTCCGCGATGGACTTGACCATGAAATTCGGACCGTTGCCGATGTAGGTGTTGGCGCCGAAGAAAACCGAGCCGATGCTGATAGCAAGCAGCAGGCCGCCGAACGTCGGATCGTCGGTGAGCGCCGCGATTTTCGCCGGATCCTTGATTGCATCACCCGATGCGGCGCTGAGGAAACTGAGGTAGGTCGGCGCGTTGTCGAGGACGCTGGAAAGCAGGCCGCTGCCCCAGAAGAACATGTCCGGGGCGAAGCCGCCGAGCCTTTGCGCGGCGGTGGAGGCGTTCGCCTGCAACCAGTCGAGAGCCGGCATCATCGTGGAGAAAATGCCCGCGAACAGGATCGCGACTTCCTGGATCGGGTGAAAGCTGAATTCGTTAGATCGATGGATCGATTTGTGAGTGGTGAACCAGGATCCCGCCGCTGCCGCCAGCATGAGCCCTTCGCGCAGGAACAGGGGACGATTCACGAAGACCGCACCGAGGATCATTCCAAGGAACAACACGTTGTGGATCCCGTTGAAATAATAACTGTCCGGCGGATCGGCCAGGGTCCTAACCACTTTGGGCACGATCCGGTAGCAAACGGTATCCACGGCGAAGAACACCGCCAGCAGGAAGCCCATGCCGGTCAGCCACATCGGCCAACCGTGCTTCACCACCCACCAGAACGGCACGCCTTTGAGGTAGCCAAGAAACAACGGCGGATCGCCGATCGGCGTCAGGCAGCCGCCGACGTTGGACACCACGAAAATGAAGAATACGATGTGATAGGGACTGACGCGGTATTTGTTCATCCGGATCCACGGCCGGATGAGCAGCATGGAAGCACCGGTCGTTCCCAGCAGATTCGCGGCTATGCCCCCGATGAGAAGAAACCGAACGTTCTCCCATGGCGTGGCGTCGTCCTTCACCGTGAGGTGGATGCCGCCGGAGACCACGAACAACGAGCCTATCAGAATGATGAAGCTAAGATACTCGTGGGCGACAGAAAGCACATGCGGGCCCGCCCGAAGGCCGATCAGATAGTAACCGAGCGTGATCGCCCCGAGCCCGAGCGCGACCTTCGGGTAGTGGCGGCCCCAAGCGTCGCCATTGACCAGCGGCCCGAGCGCGATGCAAGCGAGCAGCAGGACGAAGGGCAGGATCATCCACGGAGTCGGCTGGGACAGATGGTCGGGCATGGCGGAGAATGGTCGTTCGGCGGGACTTCCGCCGGGTTCTTGACAGGATGAAGGGATAGCTCCAACCGCCAGCGCAGTCTCACCGAATCCGGTGGAAGGGTGTGCATTTCCGCCGAATCGCCGGCTGGGTCCCAATCGTAAGACTTCTTCTGGAAATCACGATTCGCTCGGCTTCGCCGCGTCAGCCGGCTGTGGCGTGTCCGTCGCGACCGGAGGCTCGATGATTTTAACCGGCGCTCCATCCGGCGCATAGGGTAGGCGGGAAGTGGCGAGCCAATCCCCCTCCTTCAGTCCATCGCGCACGACCAGGAGGTCGGTGGTGTTCCAAATGGGTTCCACCGTGGTGCGAAGGATGGCGGGCTTGTCGCGCTCGATCAGATAGACGCGGTTCAATCCGCGAAGGGCGCTGCGAGGGAGTACGAAAACATCGTCCAAAACCACGCCTTCCACCGCGGCCCTGACGGGCTGACCGATGCGCAACTCCGGATTGCCGGAAACCAGGCCGAAGGGATCGTCGATGCGGGCGATCGCAAACAACTCGCGCGAGGACTCGTCCAGAGTGCCCTCGGTGCGGACGATCCGCGCCCGCCAAGTGTGGGGGTTGGTCGTCGACCCGAGCGCGTCGGTTAGGGTGACGTTCACCGGTGCGTCGTTCTCGCGGGTGGGGAGTCTGGCGAAACTGATTTGCGATGCAGAGAGCGGCAGGCGGACTTCCGCGAAGTCGGTGGCGAAAATTTCTCCGAGCGGGGTGGTTCCACCGATGGCCTGGCCGAGGCCGACCTGCCGCAGTTTTACCCGCCCGGCGAAGGGTGCGCGGACTTTCGCGCGTTCGAGATTCCGCTGCGCCTGGTCGAGCTCCGCCTTGGCGGCGGTGACGTTGGCGTTGGCCTCCTTGAGTTGCGGGATGCGCAGGACAAGCGGGGAAGGATCTTCCTTGTAGCCGATATCCTCCCAGTTGAGGCGGGCTTGTTTTGCACGGGCCTCTTCCTGCGCAAGCGCGGCCTCGGCGCTGGCGACCCGGGATTCGGAGGAAACGAGCAGGGCTTCGAGATCAGCCGGGTCGAGTTCCAACAGCACGTCACCTTCATCGAAAAACGCGCCGTCCTCAAACTTCGGATTCACCCGCATGACTGTGCCGGAAACCTGCGCGGTGAGTATCGTGGTGTGATGGGCGCGGACGGTGCCCTGGGTTTCGAGGATGATGGGAAAGCGGGTGCGGTGCAGCTCGAGCCGGGTGGATTCCAAAACCTGTCGCGGCTGGCGCTCGGGTTTCGGTTCTTCCACGGGTTTGGACAGCCATTTCCACGCGCCGAAACCGAGGGCGAGGATGAAAAGCGGCAGGAGAATACGGGGAAGCATGGCCATTTGAACGAGGGTAGAATCCTCCGGATTGCTGGAAATGCCAAATACGAACTCGGCGGCAGGGGGCTTTCGGCGAATCGGGGCTTTCAGGGAGCGGGTTGGGTTTTGAAATCGCCGCCAAGCGCGAGGTGCAGGTCGATGCGGTTTTGCAGGCGCTCGTTCCGGAGGCGGATCATGCTGAGGCGGGCGTTGTTGGCGCGGCGCTGGGCTTCCAGCACGGAGAGGATGTTCGGGTTGATTCCTTCGGAATAATCGCGCTCCGCCTGGCGCTCGGCAAGGGCGGCTTGTTCGAGTTCGGAAGCAAGGAATTTTTCCTGCACGGCGAGCGAGCGGTCCGCGGCGAGCGTGGCTTCAACCTCGCGGAAGGCGATGAGCGCGGTCTGCGCGTATGAGTTGATTTCGGCATTATTGCGCTCCAGCGCGGCCTGCGCCTCGGCCTTCACCGCACCGCCTTCGCTGATGATCTGGGAAAACCGGCCGGCGATGATGGCGACGAGCCTATCAGTATCCAACAGATCCGTGAGCCTTGCGGTCGACATCCCCGCCCCGCCGGTTAGGGAAAACGAGGGCAGCAACGCCTTGCGGGCCGCGTCCGCGCGGCGGGCGCTGGCGAACAGGCGCGA
>JBGSOI010000018.1:0-23050 GCA_041739215.1 Akkermansiaceae bacterium | reverse complement strand
GCGGCTCCTCGGCATGCCCGCCGCGGACTTCGCCAGCGAGGGCCAGCAACGCACGCTCGCCCTGGCCCTCAAGCTGGCCCAGGGCAAACTGTTGGAACGCCGTGGCGGCAAGCTGCCGATCTATCTGATGGACGATATCTTCGGCGAGCTCGATCCCGGCCGCCGCAACGCGCTGATGAACCACCTGCCGCCGCACGCCCAGAAATGGATCACCACCACCCACCTCGACTGGCTGAAAGAAACGCCCGCGCTCGGCGGGATGGGGCGCTTCACCGTGAACGACGGCAAAGTGACGCGCCGATGAACAAGGAGTTCCCGCTGTTTCAGCCGGATTTTGGCTAGACGGACGGATGGCAACTGGCAGCATGCTTGGAAATGAAACGCAGACTATGGATTTCGGGCGGATTGGCACTGCTGGTTTGCGGATGCGGATCCGCGGTGGGAGTGGGTGGCCGCGACGCGGACAACCTCGCTTCCATCCGGATCCAGACCAACTCCACCCGTGCGGTTAGATCCGCGGTGCTGGACGTCTTCAAACAGGAAGGTTTCACCGTCGATTCCCAAACCTCGCAGTCCATCACCTTTTCGCAACGCGGCGGACGCAATGCCGAGATCATGTGGTCGACGATCAACAACCCGAATCCCGTGATGATCCGCGCGACCGTGACTTGGCGGCCCGACGGCGCCGGCTGGGTCTGGGTCGGCTGCACGGTGCAAGTCACCCAGCAAAGCACCGCCTTCGGCGAGACCGCCCGCCAACCACGGGTCGTCGGGATGACCGCCTACAATGGCCTCCTGCGCCGGGTCAAACGCCAGGTCGAAGGAGGGCGATAGAAAGAGGTTTCCGCGGGATTGACCCAAGGGATGAAATGATCTCAGCTGTTGGAGTGAATTCTCAGACGCCATCATTCCCTAACCGCGCCAATCCTGCGGTGCTGGCATTCCGGTGTTGTCTCTGGGTCATGCCATCGTTCGTCGCCATCACCGCGGCATTGCTGATCGATCGTTTCAGGGTGCCCATCCCTCTGGAATTCCCCCTGGCTTTCAATCTCGTGTTCATCCTCGGAATCGGCGGGTTCGACACGCTGCTGGCCGGACATCACCGGAATGAATCCGGTCAGATCGCATTCGGAGTTCTCAGGTTCACCTGCATGCAGTTCTTCCTCCTGCCGGTTCTGATATTTCCCATCTGGATGATCCTGGATCGCGGCGGGCTGTTCGGACTTTGACCCGTCAGCGGCTCATGCATCATCCGATCCAAATCTCAAAACCCGTATTCCAAATGTCTGCGAATCGGGACTGCCCCCAAAGGGGCTGATACGCGGCGGATTGACTGATGGATGAAAAGTTCCCCGCCGCGTTTGACGAGACAGCCATGCCCCTCGCGAAGAGCGTTTCAATGGCCATTCCCATAGCAGCCGATGGCAATCCGGGCAGGCTCCGAAATGGTGCTGAAACTGCTGATCGCGCTGGCAGCTGCGGCCAGTGCGGCGGAGGCTGCCGGACCTGCGGCTTGGGTGGCGCGGAGCCGATAGAACCCGTTCGAGGCGGGAGGTGCGGGATCGGTCCAAGTCTGGATGGTCCCATTTCCAGCAACCACACTGCTGCCATCCGGGAAGAATTGGAGATCGGTGCTCCTATCAACTTTGTAATCGAGAAACGACGATGATTTCCAAGTGAAGGCCGCTGCCGAGGGCTGGAGGGCCGTGGCCGACAGTTCCAGCGGCGGGCTGATTTCCCAACCGCAATCGATGAGACCGGCGAGATCGAGATCGCTGGCGACATCTAAATTGGTGCCGTCGTCCGTGCTGGAAGGTAGCATGAGGACCGGCCTGAGCACTCCGTGAGTGCGGCCGAAGGAGCCGAAGACCTCACTGACCAAGCCGGTTCCCCCGAAGTGGCCGCCGCCCGGTTGCACTGGCGGGGCAGTCCCATTTGAGCGGGTGGAGGCGGCACCGGTGAAGACTGCTCCCGAAACTTTGTTGTTCCAGGAGGGGGCGGTTCCAATTCCAAGGACATGTCCCATTTCATGCAGCGCGACGCTGATGAACTCGAAACCCGGTAGATTCTGCGATTGCGAGAAATTCCATGTACTGTCCGCATCAAACGAGATCGATCCGCCCCATGGGGAATGATCCGTGCGTGACGCCGAGGCCACCGCAGCTCCCGCGCTTCCCCGGCCTTGAATCCGATCAAACCAGGGCGTGAATCCCGAGCCGCTCCAGCCTCCGGGTCCGCCCGTGCCGAGCGTGCTCCCGGGCAGAATACGGGAGCCTACGTAAACGATGATCGTATCCTCCGGAACGACGAGATTCGCGATGGACAAACTCGCTCCGGTCGAGGGATGAGAGGGCATAGCCGTCCAGGAGGCTTGCGGAAACTCCGCGGCATCGATGCGGAGCAAATTGTCCTTGATCAGATCGCCGAAAAACTCTGCGACCGATTCGATGGCGTCCTTCTTTTCCTGGGTATTGAAGAAATTGTTCGTATCGTAGGAGTAGTCGATCTGAACGGTGATGGCCGTCAACTGTTGGGTGAGAGCGATGAAAGCAAGGGTGGAAAATTTCATGGACAACTGGAACGGGTGGTTGAAATGACCGCTTTTGTAAGAATTGTCTTTGCTATATCAGGCACGCTCAAACAGTCAATTTAAAGTAAGTGCTTGCGACTTGTCCCGCATCGATCCGCAGGCGGAATGAACGGGGGTTGAATCCACTTGCCTTCTCCGGCCGGGTGAGGCGTCTTTTTTGCCGTGAAATTCACATTCCTCCTCGTTGTCCTCGCCTGCCCGCTTCACGCCGAACTGATCGCGGAGTTCCAGACTTCGCTGGGAAACGTGAAGGTCGCACTACAATACGCCAAAGCCCCGCAAGCGGTGGCGAATTTCATCACCATGGCGGAAGCGACGCGCAGCCGCATCGATCCGGTCATTGGTGCGGCCATCCGATCGCCGCTCTACATCGGCGAAAAATTTTTCCGGGTGCTCGATGATCCCGGCTTCAAGATTGCCCAAACCGGCTCGGGCACCGGCACCAACAGCGGTGGGCCGGGATTCACCTTCAAGGATGAGTTCGATACCACTCTCACTCATGTCCCATATGTCCTCTCGATGGCGAACAGCGGCCCGAACACCAACGGCAGCCAGATTTTCTTCACCGGCAATACCTCCATTCCCGGCCTCGACAAAGTTCACACGATCTTCGGACTCATCACCGATCCCGCGAGCCGGGCGGTAATCGACGCCATCCTCGCCGCCGGCAGCAACGGCTCGACAATCACCGGCCTGACTTTTTCCCGCACCGATGCCGCAGCCATTGCCTTCGATGAGCACGCGCAAAATCTCCCGGTCGTCTCCCAAGCCAAGGGCAATCTGCTGGTGACTCCCGATGTCTCCGCCACTTGGAGCCCGATTGAAACGCAAGCCACCGGCGATATTTTCCGCACATTCCGATCCACGACGCTCGCCGCTAACAGCTGGGCGGAACTCACCTCGGCCAAGCGCCAAAGCGGTATCTCCCCGGTTGGCATCGTCTCCATCATCGGACCGGTGGCTCTTGACAACGCGTCAGCTCCCAAGGCGTTTTACAACCTCACTTGGGTCACCCATCCAGGCTCGGTCACGCCCACCCGTTTGACCAGCCGCACGGTGGAAATGAAATTTGGCGTGCAGACTTTGACCTACGCGTTCGACTCCTCGGGCGGAAGTGGCATCGGTACTTTCAAGATCAATCCCGCATCCTCGGAGACGTTTCCCTTCATTCTAATGTCCTTCACGACCACCGGCCATGCCTTCAATTTTTCCTGCTTCAACCTGTCCGGCACGGTGGCCGGGAGCTATCAATTCCGCGTCGGTTGTGACTCGGCGACCAGCACATTGATCAATGGGCGGCATTCCTCCGGGACTGCGACGATTACCCGGTGAAAATTCCGCTCACCCTTCCCAACGGCCGGATTTCCCTCGACTCCTCCGCTGGCCTTAGTCCCACAACCTTGAAATTTTAAAAAACTTTACTTTCAAGGTAGGATTTGAGAGTGAGTTTTTCGTGCTGTCCCTGCATGAAAACATACCCCTACCTGAAAGTGATGGCGGTCGCTTGCGTTGGTGCCTTGGCATCTTGCGCAACCGAACCGGAAACCAAAACCAAAACCACCCGGATGCCCGTATCCGCAGCTCTTCGACCTGATTCTTCCCTCTCCGGAAAGGTTCTCCAAGAGGTCAATTCCTACCGCCGCAGCCATGGCACGTCGGATCTCGAACGCCATGCTGGCCTGGATCGGCTGGCTCAGGAGCACTGCGAATACCTGCGTCAACATCGCGGCTCGTTCAGCCTCAGTGGCAAAAACGTCAGTCACATGGGCTTCGAAGGCCGCGCTTTGGTCGCTCGCGAGCGATACCAGATGCAGAGCATCAGCGAGAATGTGGCGGCCGCCAACTACCCCGGAATGAAAGCGGCACCGACGCTGGTCAAGATGTGGTCGGAATCCAAAGGCCACGACCAAAACATGCGCAGCTCGTGGACGCATACCGGCCTCGGCGTGGTGGTGGATAGCGATGGGATGGTGTTCTGCACCCAACTTTTCGCCACCGTCAGTCAATCGCAAATGACGACACGCCAGCGCTTCGGCGGCTTCTGACCATGCCCGATTTATCTCTCGAAATCGCCCTTCAAACCCGCGGCTTTCACCGGATCGCGGGCATTGACGAGGCGGGTCGGGGGCCATTGGCGGGTCCGGTTGCCGCCGCAGCGGTAATCCTTCCGAAGGGTTTCCGTTGCCCCGGGCTCGACGATTCAAAAAAAATCAGTGCGCCAAAGCGGGAGCTTCTTTATGAACGGCTCACCACCGATCCGGCGATTTGCTGGACCGTGGCGACCGCCGACCGGGAAGAGATCGACCGGCTCAACATTCTCAAGGCCACCCATCTGGCGATGCAGCGGGCCGTTGATGCCCTCGTTCCGTGGCCGGACCACTGTTTGATCGACGGTTTGCCGGTCAAGAATTTCCCCCACGCCCACGACGGGATCGTCAAGGGCGACGGGCTATCACTCTCCATCGCTGCGGCAAGCATCATCGCCAAGGTCACCCGCGACCGGATCATGCGCGTGCTGGATGCGGAGTTTCCCCAATTCGGCTTTGCGAAGCATCAGGGATATGGCACGAAGATGCATCTTGAAGCGCTTCGGATTCACGGCCTTTGTTGCCAGCATCGTCGCTCGTTTCAGCCGGTCGCTCAACTCACCCTGTCGCTTGACGGCGGCTGACGGCCAGGAACGCGACCGAATCTGGCTCGGCAATTACGGCGAGACGGTCGCCTCCGCCTGGCTGCGCTCACGAGGGTGCAAAATCCTGGCGAGGAATTTCCGCGGTCCGCGCAAGGGTGAGGTGGATATTGTGGCGAGGGATCGAAAACTATTGCTGTTTGTGGAGGTGAAGACCCGTCGGGAAGGCAGCAAAATCCGTGGACTTGATGCGGTCGGGAAAGACAAGCAAATCCTGATCGAGCGCGGGGCGAATGCATGGCTCAAGCGTTTGGGCACGCGGGACATTCCGTGGCGCTTCGATGTCATCGAGATTCATGTCGAGGACGGAGAGAAGCCCCGCATCACTCACGTGAAAGACGCTTTCTAATTGCCGGATCCTACTTGCGGACGACAGCCCCCTCGCCCACCCTGCGCCAGCGATTCATGGAAAATTCTTCGGACTCACTGGCCTGGTTGGCAAAGCGGGATGGCAGCGTGTTGATCGGTTACGGGCCGTTCGAAGAGTCCGCCGAGCCAAACGAGGACGGAGTTTCGTTTTACGTGCAGGATTTCGCGCTCGCGGATCCCAATCCATGGAAAACCCCCCACCGCACCGAGCGGACCACCATTTCCGCGATGTCCGTGCGACTGGAAGGCACACCGCCACTTGAATGTGAATGGGCGCCATTGGATGCCGCACCTTTTTCGGTGGCCTTCCAAGAGGTGATGTCGTCGATCTATAGCGGAGCTTTTGAGAAGACAGTTCCGGTGGTCACGGAAACCGGTACCGCGCGACAATCGCCGGGGCCAGCATTGATGGCAGCAATGACCCGCCAAACCGCACCGCTCCACTCCTATGGCTGGCTGCAACCGGATTCGGGGTTTGCCGGGGCTACACCCGAATTGTTATTTTCCGTGCATGGCACCCGGCTGGAAACGATGGCGCTGGCCGGGACTGCCAGAAGCGAGGATCGCGAGGTCTTCGCCGTCGATGAGAAGGAAATCCGCGAACATGAATACGTCGCCCGGTCGCTGGTCTCAAAGCTGCTGGATCTCGGCCGCATCGAGCGCTGCTCGCGGGAAATCCTCGATCTGGGGTCGATCGTTCACTTTCTAACCACCATCACCTTGGATCTGCCATCCCCGCAAACGCCTGAAGATCTTCTCCGGCGGCTCCACCCGACGCCGGCCCTCGGTCCCCTGCCGCGCACGGCGACCACTCTTGCGATGCTGCTGGATTGGCGAAACCGGCTCGGCTGCCCCCGGCAATTCGGCGCTCCGTTCGGGCTTTGGGATGGAGGGCAATTTGACGCGGTAGTGGCGATCCGCGGCATTTGGTGGGAGGGCAAAAGCCTTTTGCTTCCTGCCGGCTGCGGCGTGATTGAGGCAAGCCGTCTGGTCAATGAGTGGCGCGAACTCCGGCTCAAACGGGAAGCGGTGAAACGGTTCCTTTTGTCACCACGGGCCGATTGAGCCGGGTGCCAGCCTCCACCAAACCGGTCGCTTTCGGCCGTGCAAATGGTTGATTGCAAGCCGAAAACTATCACCGAAAAGTTTTTAATTAAAAAAGATTGAATGTTTTTAAAATACTAGCAGGATTGTGGGCGTATTGCTTCCCGAGACTATGCGCACCCTCAGTCAAGCCCGCCATTTCACTAGCTTCGCAGTGTCAGCGCTGGCATGTCTGGCGGCCGGTTCAGCACAAGCCGATCCGATTGCCCAGATCACCAACCCGATCGGCCGAATCGCCCGCATTTTTGATCCACAACTCGTTAAAACAGAGGATCGAGTATCGTGGTTGGACAACAGGGTCTCGACCTTTGCCGAACATCGCGAGCACGCGATGAAAACCGGCTTGGGGTACCGCGGTTGCCGGACGAAAGCAGGTGGCGCTGACCCGTCGGTAACTTTGGATCTTGGTGGTGAGCATCCGATCGAAACGGTTTTCCTGGTTCCTGCCCAAAGAGAGTTTTTAGAAGATTCGGGGATATTTCCGAAGCGTTTTTCCATCGAAATGTCCAAAGATGAAGATTTCGCGGAGCCGACAGTCGTATTCACCACCGGCCCCGGAGTGGCACCCGCCCGATTTGCCGACGGCAATCCAGTACCGTTCAAAACACATGGCAGTGCCCGCTATGTGCGCCTGACCGTTCACGAAGGGCATAACCGGGGAATGATCGACCTTTTCGGCCTTTCGGAGATCGCGGTGATCTCGAACCGCGACCCGATCTCGTTCTGCGCGACTGTAACCACAGTCGGCGATTTCAACGCTCAGGGAATTTGGTATCCCGAAGCTTTGATCGACGGTCGCACCCCCCTCGGTATTTGGCAAAACGGCGGCAAACCCAAGTCTGGTTTCGGCGATTCCGTGATGGTTTCCAGCAAGGACGAGGCGGTTTCCTGGACCCTTGCGCTGAATCAAGCGGTTCCGCTGGATCGCGTGGTGCTTTTCCCTTTTCAACTGGACCGCTCATTCGAATCCTCGGTGTTCCCGGACTCGATGACGATCCACCTCCAAGAAGCTGACGGACAAGAGGAGGAACTCGCTTATCAATGGACCAATCCTCTTGCCGGAGCAAGCAGCATGACCCCGCTGGTGATTCCGCTCGATGGGAAATCCGCGAAATCGATCCGGATCACCGGAGTCCGCCCGTGCGAGTTGGGCGAAATGAAAGTCCACGCGCTGTCCGAATTCGAAGTCTGGTCGAACGGCCATAATCTCGCCAGCGGTCTTCCCGTGACCCGCACGCAGGGCTCCCGGGAAACCACCGTCACCTCCCTCACCGACGGCTATGCCGCAGAAAAACAAATTATCCCGGTCTCTGTCTGGCTTGATCAACTTCATGAACGCGGACGGATCGAGCGCGAGCTTGCGATGCTGCGGCCCGTCCACCGCCAACTGGCCTCCGAAAGCGAACTTAACGCGACCTGGGGTTCGGCCGTGGTCCTGGGCCTGACCTTCCTGATTCCGGTGTTCATCGTTGAGCGCCGGCGGTTGATGTCGAGAGCGCAACTTGACATGCTTCGTAAACGGATCGCCTCTGATCTTCACGACGACATCGGCAGCAATTTGGGCAGCATTTCCCTGATTGCCCGGACAGCCCGCAAGGATCTTGTGCGCCTGCAAGGTCCCGAAGAGGTCGCTGAAGATCTGGGAGAGGTGGAATCGATCGCCCGCGAAAGCTCGCTTGCCATGCGGGACATCGTTTGGTTGTTAGAGCGCCGCCAGGACTCGATCGGAGATCTGGTCCAGCGGATGCGAGAAACGGCGGGCCGCCTGCTCCGGGAAATCAACTACACCGTGGAATGCGAATCCAACAAGACGGCCTCCAAGCTTTCACTCGACGCGAAACGCCATCTGTTCCTGTTCTACAAGGAGGCCATTCACAACGTTCTGAAGCACTCGCAAGCCGACCGCGTCGCCATCCGCCTGTGGGATGAAGATGACAAGCTCGCCCTAGAAATCCTGGACAACGGCATCGGCCTTCCCCTCAACGAGGAACGTGCGCCGATGACCGTCAACAAACTCGAGGACCGCGCGCGCGTGCTCGAGGGCTCCCTCAACATCACTTCTTCCAAGGAGAACGGAACCATCATCCGACTGCTAGTCAAACGCTCTCATCTCACCGCTCACCCCACCCTCGCATGATTGCCACCACCACCGCTTGCATCTGGATTCTGGAAGATCACGAAGTCTTCGCGAAACAAATCCGCCGCCTCATCAGCAATGAAACAGACCTTGTCTGCCCGCATCATTTCTCCACCGCCGCGGATCTGTTCGACAAGCTCAAGTTCACCAACGAACGGCCGGATTTATTACTGCTAGATCTCGGGCTTCCACGCCGCGACGGCCTCGATGTGCTTGCCGATATCCGCATCCTGCTGCCGGATGTGAAGGTGCTCATTCTATCCGCATCCGACGAACGTGAGAAAGTCTATCGCGCCATCTGCAACGGGGCGTCCGGCTATCTCCTCAAGACTTCCGATCCGGACGAAATCCTCTCAGGCATCCGTGACGTCATCCATGGCACCTCCGCACTCAGCGCGCCGATCGCCAATATGATCCTGCAAGGTTTCGCCCGCTACGGCCCCGTCGAGCACATCGACCCTCTCACCCAGCGGGAGGAGGAGGTCCTGCGCTTCCTTGTCCGCGGATTGATCAAAAAGGAAATTGCCGAAGAACTTTCGATTTCCCAGCACACCGTGGACATGCACCTGCGTTCGGTCTATCGGAAATTGCAGGTCCGCTCGCAGACCGAGGCCGTTTCCAAGGCCCTTCGCCAGGGAATCGTCTGACATTCTCATTGGAGTTCGCGCCCCAAACAAAACCCCCGGTCCGTCTAACGAACCGGGGGTTTTACGTGAGTGGGATGAAGATCAGGCTTCCGCCTCTTCCGCGCCCGCGTCCACCGAGATGGTCAGCGTGGCGATCACCTCAGGGTGAAGGCGGATCTGGACTTCGGTTTTGCCACTCTTCTTCACCGGCTTTTCAAGCTCGATGGTGTGGCGGTCGATGACGATGCCGGCCGCTTCGAGCTCCTTGTGGATGTCGATGCTGGTGACGGAACCGAATGCCTTGCCGCCTTGACCGGTGGATAGGGTGAACTTCGGCTTGAGCTTGGAAATTTTGGCGGCGATCTCTTGCAGTCCGATGAGCTCTTCGGCTTCGCGGGCAGCGCGGTTGGCCTTGAGGGCTGCGACGTGGCGGAGGTTTGCCTTGCTGGCTTCAAAAGCCTTGCCTTGCGGAATCAGGAAATTCCGGGCGTATCCGGCGCGGACTTTGACGACATCGGCTTCGGCACCAAGGCCTTCGATTTTTTCTTTGAGAATAACTTGTGCGTTGGCCATGGGAATCAGAGGTAAAAGTTCGTTTGGGGGCGGCGATTTAGGCCCCGCGCCAAACCGAGTCAAGAAGAATGAACCCATATTCCAAGCCAATCCTGAATTTTCCGGATGGCCGAAGCAATTCTGAGACGGGATCACCAACCTAGCGGGTGAATTCCGCCCCGGCTGTTCGCCTTTTGCAAACTTGCCAGTTTCCGAAACGCCCGCCATTTTCCCGCGCATGTCACGCAGTCACCGCATCACGATCCTCGCCGGAGACGGCATCGGCCCCGAAGTCATGGCCGAGTCCGTCCGCATTCTTGAAGCCGTCGAAGCCAAATTCGGCTTTACCGTTTCCCGCAGCGAGCACCTCGTCGGCGGTGCCGCGATCGATGCCACCGGCCACCCGCTGCCTCCCGACACCGTCGCCGCCAGCGAGGCTGCCGACGCGATCCTCTTCGGCTCCGTCGGCGGACCGAAGTGGGAAACGCTGCCACCCGACATCCAGCCCGAACGCGGCGCGCTGCTTCCGCTGCGCAAACACTTCGGCCTCTTTGCGAACCTCCGCCCCGGCGTCTGCCTCCCCGCCCTCACCCACGCCTCGCCGGTCAAACAGGAACTCATCGCCGACGGCTTCGATGTCCTCTGCGTCCGCGAGCTAACAGGCGGCGTCTATTTCGGCACGCCGAAAGGCCGCGAGGAACGCAATGGCGAACCCGTCGCGTTCGACACCATGGTCTATCAAAAAAGCGAGATCGCACGCATCGCCCGCGTCGCATTCACCGCCGCCATGGGCCGGAAAAATCAACTGCTCTCTGAGGACAAGGCGAACGTGCTCGCATCCTCCGTCCTCTGGCGCGAGACAGTCGTGGAAATCGCGAAAGAGTTTCCCGAAGTCCAGCTCTCCCACATGTATGTCGATAACGCCGCCATGCAGCTCATCAAGCGCCCTGGCTCGTTCGATGTGTTGGTCACCGAGAATCTCTTCGGCGACATTCTATCCGATGAAATGGCGATGATTTCCGGTTCGCTCGGAATGCTTCCGTCCGCTTCGTTAGGAAAACAACGCGAGGACGGTCTCTACTTCGGCCTCTACGAACCGTCCGGCGGCTCCGCTCCCGACATCGCCGGCCAGGGCATTGCCAACCCGATCGCCCAAATTCTATCACTCGCCATGCTGCTGCGTTTCTCCCTCGGGGAAATCGAAGCCGCCGACGCGATCGAGGCCGCCGTCGCGAAGACCATCGCCGACGGCTTCCGCACCGGCGACATCGCCACCAGCCAGCCCGGCGAGACCAAAGTCGGCACCAAGGGCATGGGCGACGCAGTGCTGGCGCGGATCTAACCGCCACTCGCTATTTCCCGACCTCTCCCACGTCCGCGATATAGCGCAAGGCGCGCAGGCCAGGCAGGAAAAAATACGCCCCGCCGCGTACCGTGACGAACTGCGGCAATCCCGTCACCCGCCGCCGCAAGCCGCCGTCGGACTGGAGGGTGAAATTGCCGGTCACCGGGCAGCCCGGAATCGGCTGGCGGGTGCCCACCAGCGGATCGCTCTCGCCAGTTAGACCGGAGAACTTGGTGCTTTCCATCCACGCGTTCTGGATGAATTCGAACTGGCGGGAAATGTTGGCGTTGAGGCAAATGAAATGGATCCCGCGCGGGGTGTCATCACCCGTTCCTGCCAGCGCGTCTTCCGGCTTGAGTCCGGTTCCATATTCACGGCCGCGGCGCAGGATCCGGTGAAATCTAACCGACGACATCAGATCGTCGCGAAAGCCCCGCGGGCCAAAGCCAAGCATGATGAGAAGTTTCTTGAACAGGCTGGTCGGCGGGCCTGGATAGTCGGCATTGCGCGGGTTCGACCGGCGGACGTGCGCCCCGATCGGGCAACGCGCGCCCGACGGATCCTGATCGAAGTTGAATTGATTCTGAGCATCCTTCTCCCCGACTCCCGGAATGGGTTCAATACTAACCGCTGCCAACGGTTCTCCGTCCCGCTGCCGCCCCACCATCGCCGCCGCCAGTTTCTCAGCCTGATCATGGTCTCCGCCGGATTGGCCATACACAAATTGCCAGAACTTCCTGACATCCTGCTCCAATTGGCGCATCACGAGATAGGTCCCGTTGCGGCCGAGATCCTTCATCCGCGGCACTTCCACTGCCGGAAGCAGGCGCGTGGTCGCGTCATCGGAATCCAGCAACGGCCGCTCGGTGATCTTCCCGTATTCATTGGGATAGCCTAGCAGGAACTCGCCCAGCGCCGAGATGTTGGTGTAGTTGAGCTCGGCATGGGTCGTTTCGCGCGCCTGTTCCCAGTCGATCCGCGGCTGGCTAACACCGTCGGCGAATCCGAACGGTTCGATGCCGTCCAAATCCGACGTTCCAAGCGTGGCGACCAGCGATTCAAACGCGTCATTCCAATTGGATCCCTTTGATTTTTCCACGAAATCCTCGTAGGTGCCGGCCTCCCCGAAAAACATCACCACCAGATGCGGTTCCTTGCCGAAGCCGCCCCAGTGCCAGTTCTCCGGAGCATTGTCCCTGATATCCCCCAACTGCCGCGCCCGGCTTTCCGCCGCCATGCCCGAACGGAACTCGTGGGAGAATCCGCCGATGACATCATCGGGCACTCCCAACTTCCGCAGGCCGGGCGCGGTGAAAGCCACGTGCAACGCGGTCTTGGGCGGCGGATCCATCGCCACCGCGGAAGTGATGTTGGCCGAGCGCAACCATGCCCGCGCCGCCGCCAGGTCTTTCACTTGCAGGAGTTCGTAACGCGCCTTTTTCAGGCGACCGTAGCCATAGCGCACCAGGCCCTGCACGTCCGCGTAATCGACTTCTCCGGTTTTCATAACAGTTCCACCCATTCGCGGGCCTCTTTTTCGCTGATAGACAGCAATTCCAAGCCCCGCCGGATCCGCGTGTTTCGTTCCAGATCGACCGCAGTCAAGCCGGGATAGGCTTTGTACCACACCTGCGTCGGGATCGTGTGCCGCCGGAGGAACTCCTTGTATTTCCGCTCGTCCGCGCAGCCATCCACGACCAGCCAGCTGGTCCGCGGATAGCCGATGCCGTTGCTGAACGAAGCGTTCAGACCGAAGCCGGTCTTGTTGATGAAATCGTCCATGTAACTTTCCACGCTACCATCGTAGTTGCTGAAGAACACCATCCGCTTCCGGTCGTCGAGAAACACCCAGCGCGCGAAATGGATCGTCCGGATCCGCCCTAACCGGCCGGGCCTGACAATATGTCGCGCGGCATAGTTCACCGTTCCAAGCACCCCGAAGGTAGTTAGAAGCCTTACCAGCCCTGGCTTGAGACTGCCCATCGCACTGAACTGGTTGGTGACATCATGATCTTCCGACAACGAAAGCTCTTCGGAGTACGCCTGATCGACCGTGGGACAAACTTCGGGATCGGATTTTTCCTGCTGGCGCAGCAAAAACAGATAGAACGGCAGGACGACCATCAGCAGCGGAGACGCCAGCAGCACCAACAAGGGCACACCGATGAAATGCAGCGTGTTGCGGATGCTCCAACCGATGGGTGTGGGAGCTTCGGCGGACAGGGTCAGACGACCCGCGGATTTCTCGGTATCGATGAACCTGCCCAATCGCGTGTGGATCTCCCGCGGTGACAGGTTTTGGAGCAGGGAAACGTTGACCGCGAGATGGTCTTCAAGCGCGTCCCGAAGCGCCGCCTCCTCACGGACCTGGCGCACGGTGCGGCCCCGGCAGTTGACGTAATTCGCGATGGCAGGGCTGCGATGCAGCTTCATCCATTGCAAAAGATCCGTGTCCGGCGTGAACCCCTGGCAACAGGCGAAAAGCACGCGCAGGCCATCGGCTGCCCGCCTTGCCAGTTCTTCGAAGAAGACATCCTCCTCGCCGTCCATGTCGCCGAGGAACGCGAGATAAAGCGGAAACTTGCGGGGCGGCAAACCATGGACCCGCGCATCGCCGATGGTCTTGTCGTCGAGGATCAGCAACCGCGCGACGTGCAGGTTCTCGAATTCTGAAAAAGGCACCATCGCGTTGTTAGGATTCACCCGTCCCGGCGCGACGTTCATGGAAGCAAGCAGACGGCGAAGATCGATCTCGCGCTTCGGTTCAATCGGAGCGAGGACCATGAAGTTCGATTGCGGGGTCATGGCGTCCTAGTCGAAAACCTCGTCGCCGGTCGGTTCGAAGTGAGGCACGGCGTTCAAGTGATGCCTTAACTTGGAGAGTTCGTAATACATCCGCTTCCGCGCCCGGCTCTGGTTCCCTAACGGCCGGTGCTCGGCGATGGTGTGCCAGGGATTGTAGGAAAGCTTCTTGGCGAACTCCATCTGCGACGGCGAGTCGAATTTCTGTTTGGGCAACCTCAGCGTGGCCACCGAGATCCGCGGCGAGAGCCTCTCCGGCCACAGCACCCCGTTGTTCTCCAGCGGCATCAGGTGCGGGTCGGTCTGGAGTTGCAGCCGGAAGTCGAGCTCCACGTCCCCTTCCGCCAGCGAGCCGACCATTGCATTCCGCAGATAGTCGTCGGGCGGGCGGAACGGCAGGTTCGGGATCGGTGTGCGCTTTATCGTTTTCGGCCACACCGAGTATTGCATCGCCTGGCCCTCGCCTAGCAGATAGGGTACGCAACTGAAATATGGAGCTTCCAGCGGACTGCTCTGCGTCTTGATGAACAACGACTGCATGATCAGGTCCATCAAATGCGGCTGGTGGAGATTCAGGAAATAGAAAATCTGCGCGTTCTTCAGGCTCTCTTTCTGCAACTGGGCGTTGGCCTTCACATCCGGCGTCACGAAGGTCGGCGTGGAGACGCCGAACATGTCGATCGTATGCTTTTCCTCGTCCATCAGCTTCGGGCCAGGCACGCCCATCAGTTTGATGCTGATGCTCATGAAGCCCACGTCGTCGATGTCGGGCGTGATGTACGGACCCGGGCCAGAGAAGCGCACCCACGCACGGAACGCTTGCGGCTTTGCATAGATTCCGTGGCGAAATTCCTCGGGTATATTGTCGTGAATCCTGAACTCCCCGCGGACGATGCCCTGAGTCTTGGTATTCCCTCCCCGCTCCACGCCGCCGGGCTTCCAGAGCTTGCGCATCTGGGCCTCAAAAGTGGTGATGATCGATTGCAGGAATTCCTTCTCATCCGGCAGCGGCTTCTCTTCGGCGATATTCAAGTGGTCGTCGGTCCGCCGGCTGTTGATCAACGCCGTGGTTAGACGGGCGAGCGGATCGCGCAGCACGGCATCGAACGGCGGGCGCAACCACGGGTCAAACCGGCGCTCGAACCGCAGCAACGCGCCAAACGTGTCGCTCACACAATTGCGCCACGCCGAGCCGGTATCGGCTCGCGGCTGAGGGCGGCTGGCGTTCGAGTTCTCCATGACCGGAATCTAATTCTTCGGCGACACTTCCAGCGCGAAGTGAATCAACGGCTTGTTCCCATGGCCGTAAACCTTGCCGAGGTAGAGGTCGCTCTGCACCTGGCGGAGTTCATCGCGGATCCAACCGGCGACCGTCGAGGTGTCCGAATAGTCCAGCACGATGCACTCTTTGCCGTCGTGCAGGCTCTTGTCCTTGTAAACCTGCGCGACGATCGCCTCAAATCCTAACATCGTTAGCTTGTTGCGCAGCGTCGAGCGGCTCGGGTCCTTCTTGTCGGGCTTGAAGACCTTGCCTTGCCAGGCGAAGTGGGTCACGAACTTCGAGATCGCACTGCTGAATTTCGTGCCGGACGCGATGATCGCGGTGCCATCGGTATCGCCCACCGGGATGTCACCTGCCGGGGATTTGGAGAACAATTCGTCGAGTTCGTCCTTCGACATTTTCAGGAGATCGTCAGCGGTCATGGTGGAAGTCTTTCCGGGTTGAAGTAATTATACTGCTAGAGCGTCTTGAGGTATTCGATGAGCGCGTGCTTGTCGGCATCCGGCAGGTCGGAGCCGAAGGTGTGGCCGCGGTCGGTGATAAGGTCCGGGCAGTTGCTGGCTTTAAGCAGCGCAGGCGCGACATCGCGCTTGAGCACTTCCTTAGCCGCCTCGCCGGTCAGACCCTTCACTTTGATTTCCAGAAAGGCACGTTTCACCTTGATCAGGAGTGAGGCGAGTTCGAGATGCGAAAGGTCCGTATTGAGGTTCGCCAGCAAATTGACCGGGGTACCGGCAGGAATGTTGCCGAGCCGGAAGAACCCGTCATCGTCGATTTCGAGAGCGAGTGCCTTCTTCAGCAACGGCGGCAGATAGTCGGCATTGAGCGTGATCTGGCAGTCCTGGGTGGTGCGCCAGATGGAATCCTTGCCCGCGCGCCTCTCCGGCCAGAGCAGCTTTTCCGCGGCGTCGTTGAAGGCCTCCATCCGCCCGGCGACCGATGGATCGCCAGTATATTTGCCGAGCGCGTTGTTGTGCAGGAATGGCGCGGACGACCAGATCGACACGAGCGACGGAGTGCGATAGTAGCCAGTCCCCCCGGCGGGGATCTGGAATTTCTCCTCCGCCCCGCTGTAGGGATTCCAATAGTCGATGCTGCCCGGTGATTCGAGCTTCTTGTAGCTTTCGGAGGAGAACCAGTTCCACACGTGCCCGCTCTTGGCATTCGTGGCCAAGGCGCGCGCCGCGTTGGTTTGGATCCGTGTCACCGGGTAGCGCCGCTCGTCGGACAGGAAATTGTTCGTTAGAAAATCCGGCTTCAGCACTTCCCCCGCGAACCACTCTTCGGCGTCCTTGCCCGATGGCGGTTGCTTGCTGGAATGGCAGGTCGCGCATTCCATGCCGAAGACCACCTTGCCGCGCGTCAGCACCGATTCGTCCTTCGTGATGTGGTCGGCACCTCCCGGCGCGTCCGCCAGCCGGTAGGATGTCAGTTTTTTGAAGAACGCCGCGATGTTCCCGACTTTTTCCTGGGTCGCGTTCCAGTAGACCGAGTTCTCCTGCGCCGTCTTGATGCTGAATGGCTGCTGCGGCGTGAGTCCTAACAATGGCTGGTGTTGTTTCATCCAGTGCTGCGAATACATGCCGATGTTGATATAGACGCGGATCGTCGCGCCCGGCACTCCAACGGAATCCGCGCCATCCTTGAGGATGTGCGACACGTTCATCGGCGATTTCGCGCCGGGGATGAGCAATGACTCACCGGCAATCACAGCGTCATGCCCGGCTTCCATGCGGGCACCGAGTTCGAAGATCGCGTTGATCGTGTTCGGGTTGTTGATGTGGTCGGTGGCGATGCGGGACGTGTCCGAGGTGCCACGCGGCTGGTTCTTCAGCATCTCCCAGAAAAAGCCACCTTCCTTGACATTGGGGGCGAACACTTTGCCTTCGGAAATGTATTGGTTGCCGATCGCCGAAGCGAGGTTCTCCCACTTCGGGTTGTTGACATCTAACGGTGGACGTGTCGGATGAAAGGCGATGTGGCAGGAGCCGCAGGAGACGCCCACGCGATACGGACGGATCAATCCTTTCTGCGCCGCGTATTGCGGGTCGCTGTTGAACTTTTCGGGATCCCACTGCTTCACCGCATCGCCCTTGAAGTCAGGATTGTCGAACAACCGAAAGCCCATCACGCCGGTCGGCCGGCCGTAAACCAGAGGATCGATCCCCGCCGGCTCTCCTTCCACCGCCTCGTCGATCCACAGCCCGTATTTGTCCGGCTTGGTCGCCTGCTTGAATCCCGGCTGGTTGATCAGGCCCAGTTCCCTGAACCGCTCGTCGCGCTTTCGCGAGTCAATGGTCTTGAGCAAATCGAACAGCCCGAGTGCCTCGCGGGCGACGCGATCCCAGAACTGTTCGTTCCCCCCGCACCACAGGTTCCACGTGTTGCGACCTTTGATCTCGTCCGCGGTCAGCGCGATGCCCCCATCCATTGGTTGGAAGACATCCGCCGCCAGTTCCGGAAAATCCGCCGGCTTGCGCCCGCCGCCGTCATCGGCCAGCGAGCTGTCCGCGGTATTCCCCTTGGGCTTGCAGCCGGTCCACGCGAGGCCGGTCACGCCAAACAGAGCCGCGGCCGCTAGAATCTTGATTGTCGTTTTCATCACGAATGATCTCCGAGTGGTTGAATGAACGCATACTTCGGTTTCGCCCCAATCACGGGGCTGAATCCCCCTATAATCTACCGTGATAACAACCGCGAACCGCTGCTTTGGCAATCCTAAAATCAGTCACTGAGGATCAACACCCAACAGCCGGCAGGGCGGCGGGACTTGCACTTCCTCCCGCGGCGGGCCAACCTCCGCAGGTCATGCCCTTGCTCGAAGTCAGGAATCTCACCACCCGCTTTCAAACCCGCAACGGCGTCGTCCACGCGGTGGAAAACGTCTCGTTCACCGTCGATCCCGGCGAAACGCTCGGCATCGTCGGCGAGTCCGGTTCGGGGAAATCCGTCACCTGTTATTCGCTGCTCGGCCTGATCCCCCAGCCTCCCGGCCGTATCCATTCCGGGCAGGCGATGTTCGATGGTGTTGATCTCCTCAAGCTCCCCGAGAAGCGACTGCGCGCCATCCGCGGCAAGCGCATCTCGATGATTTTCCAGGATCCGATGACCTCGCTCAACCCGTTCATGAAAGTGAGCGCCCAGCTAACCGAACCGCTCGCCCTGCACGAGGATTGCCACGGCAAGGAAGCGCTCCACCGCGCCATCGACGCGCTCGCCGAGGTCGGCATCCCGGACCCGGAAAAACGCATCCATTCCTATCCCCACGAATTTTCCGGCGGCATGCGCCAGCGCGTGATGATCGCCATGGCCCTGATCACCAGGCCCGAACTTCTCATCTGTGACGAGCCGACCACCGCGCTCGACGTGACCGTGCAGAAGCAGGTGCTGGACCTGATCCGCGAGCGCCAGCGGCAGCTTGGCACCGCTGTCATCTTCATCACCCACGACCTGGCCGTCGTGTCCGGGATGTGCGATCACATCAACGTCATGTATGCCGGCCGGATCGTCGAAAGCGCGGAAAAGTCCGAGTTGTTCCGCCACCCGTTGCACGCCTACACCCGCTCGTTGTTGAAATCCATCCCCGCCACCCACCCGAAGGGCGAGTTGCTCTACACCATCCCCGGCCTGCCTCCCGACCTCTCGCGGCCGTCGGCCGGTTGCTCGTTCCAGCCACGGAACCTCATCGGCAAACCCGAGCTCTGCCTGACTGATAGATCCCCGTCGCTCGACGAGATCGAGCCACACCACTTCGCACAGAATTGTCCGGGGTGTTTGGCTGTGGTGTGAGTCTTAACCTTCTTCATCCCATGAAAAAGAGATCCTACTTTTTTGCACTTCTTTTGCTCGGTGCAGGTTTTCAGTTCTGCGATGCCGAGATCGTTGCGACACCCACACATCTCGTTCGGGTGGGTCCACAATTCGTGGAATGGGGCAAGGAAAGCGATGCGCTCATCGACTGTTACCGGAAGGAGCTAAAACCGCCAGAGGATACAAAAATTGTTCCTCTTTTCATTTGCGCGCATCTTGGCCTCGGAGAGCCGGTCGGTGAATACGGAGCGAGAGTGATTGAATTGGCATTTGTCTACTCGGAGACAAAACTCGAGAATGGAACGCATGAACGCAAGATCGTGGTCTTACACCGTTCCCCTTATCAAAATCGCAGGTGGACTTGGTCTGAAGTGGCCGCGATCGTCGAAGGGGAGGATGATGTAATGGCCTATATTCTGCTACATCAGTCCGGGGACCTCCACAAGCAGCTCTCGGCTTTTGTGATGAATATCATCCATGTCGGGAAAAAAGACCATGTGATCTCGATGATTGTCTTCGACAAAGGTGTTTCGAAAGTTTTCGGAAAAGAGTTGGATGACAAGGCGCTCTTAACCCTGCTCCCCAGGCCCAAGGCTCCCGCTGTTGGAACGGAATAAGTTACAAGATCGGGTAGAAGAAATTTTCAGTGATAAATAGGCTCCCCCACCCTCGCGCCTCGGATCTCCTTTTCATTTCCGGCATGGTCGGTGCACTTGAGGACGGCAGCCCGTAGCCCACTCTGAAACAGGCATGGATGCCTAGCTCACCGCGTCTCAGCCCCCCTCACCCCGCGCTAACAACTCCGCCTCTTCCTCGTGCGAGTGGATTTGCAGGGTCACCTGCACCCCTTCCCGGTCGGCAGCAGCTTTCAAAACACTGCGGATCGCCGAGGCCGTGAAGCCGTTGCGGCCGATGAGCATCGCCACATCCGGCTTCGCTAGGACGAGCTTGAATCGCAGCCGTTTGGGTCCCAGTTCCGCCACCTTCAGCTGCGCTTGGCTTGGCTCGTCGATCAAATTGACGGCCACGTATTGGAGGAAATTCTTCAAACGATCGGTGACGGCCTGCATGATGCCCGGAGAATGCCGTCGTCTTGCTTACTCCGCAAGCCAACGTTGTCATTTGGACTTCTGCGCCTTGACATCATTGGCAATCGCTTCCTGGAGTGCCTGTCGGAGGATTGGGGTTGTCCGGCCCTCGGCAAAGCAGTGGTCCTCGAAACGGGAAAGGCGAACCACACCGCGGATTGACGAGGTTAAAAAAACTTCGTCCGCACGAAGCAGTTCCCCGGGTTTGAGATCGCGCTCCTCGCACGCCATTCCCAGCCCCTTTGCCAGCCCGATCACCACCTCGCGGGTGATTCCCGGCAAGCACCCGGATGCCAGCGGCGGTGTGAGGAGCGTGCCGCCTTCCACGACGAAAAGATTGGCCGTGGCGGCTTCGCACAGATGGCCCGCGGTGTTCGGATAAATCGTTTCGTCAAAGCCTTGGCGCCGGGCGTGATCGAGGGCGACCAGGTTCTCCGCATACGACGCGCATTTCAATCCCGCCACCGGCGAGCGCTCATTGCGCGGCCACGGCGAAAGACAAGCGGTTAGACTGGCGGAGGGATCACCAACGGGAAGCGCTTTCATCCAAACGAGGCGGTCGCTTCCGGGCGTTAGATCGTGGACGGGCCCGCTGCCTGCGGTGACGGCGAGCCGGATCCTGGCCCGACCCACGGTGAGATCATTCCGGGCCAGCAGCTCAGCCGCAGTATCATGAAAGTTGGGGAGGGAAAGGGGCCAACCAAGCCTGCCGCACGCCTGTTGGAGACGCGCAAAGTGGCGGTCGGCAAATACCGGCACACCGTCGATGGCAAGCAGGGTTTCAAACAGGCCGAGACCGAGAATCGCTCCCCGGTCCGCCGGCGAGGACGGAAAATCGAGGGAATCAAGCCATTGGCCGTTGCACCATAACTGCATCATCGGCGCTTATACTGGCGAGGGCACGGGGGATGTAAATCTCAAGATGAGCACGTTCGCCGGTATTTCCTATCAATCCACGAAGTTTCTCAGGGAGAAGATGCGGGCGCAGGGCTCACGGCACGCACCGGGCGGAAGGTGTTTTTCAGGACCTTGAATTGGGAGTCGTAAGTCGTGATTCTTAACCTCTCCCTCTCGAACTCAACCTCTTGGATGGTGGACGCCGACATTTGGTCCCTCATCTTTCCCGTCAGGACCCGCTTCCACTTCCACTCGCTTTTACCTTCGCTCAGGTAGAAAAATCGCGTGCCTAGCAGATACGGCTCGGCTCGCGCCCACGGCTTGCCACGATCTCCTGATTTGTCAGATGAAAACCGAAACACGGGAGAGCCTGACGGGTCCTTCTCGTAATACCCGTTCAAGGAAGCTTCACTCGTGCACATGAGGTAGTGGACCACCTTGCCGTCGCGGATTTCGATGAACTGATCGCCTTGGCAACCATAAGATGAAAATGGATAGTAAACTCCTTCGACGCTACCCGGTACCAAAGCGATGGCCGCAATCAGGCCGGCAACCGTGGCGGGCAGAACCACGGTTAGTAGAATGATGCGAAGTCTGGGTCTCATCTTCGGAGCAGCTTCAACGAGTTCCTGATGCATTCACGCGAAATGAATTTCGCGGTCCGTTAAGAATCCTTCACCAGCGCGGCGGCGTAGAAGCCGTCGTAGCCGGTGGCGGCCGGGGAGACGGGGCGTTCTTCGAGGAGGGTGAAGCCGCCCCGGGCTAACAGCTTGTCGATGGCGGCGCGGTTTTCCGACGGGAGGATGGAGCAGGTGGCGTAAACGAGGCGGCCGCCGGGCTTGAGCATGGCGGTGTAGTTTTCCAACAGCTCGCCCTGGATGCCGCGGAGGCGGTCGATGGCGGCGGGCTTGAGCCGCCATTTGAGGTCGGGCTGGCGCTTGAGGGTGCCGAGGCCGGAGCACGGGGCGTCGATGAGCAGGCGGTCGGCGACTTCGGCGAAATCCGTGGTGGTGGCGGCGGTGATTTCCTTGGATTTCACGCACTTGTTGGCGTTGGCGCGTTTGGCGCGGCGGTCGAGTTCGGCGAGTTTTTTCGAATCGATGTCCATGCCGAAGACGCGTCCGTCGGCTTTCATGAGGGCGGCGAGATGCAGGGATTTGCCGCCGGCGCCGGAGCAGGCGTCGATGATGCGCTCGCCGGGTTGGGGATCGACGAGCGGGGCGATCATCTGCGAGCCGGCGTCCTGGATTTCCACGCGGCCGTCCATGCGAAGGGTCTTGGGCAGGGACTTGCCGGGAGCGAGGACGAGGGCATCGGGCAGGCCGGGGACTTCGGTGGCGGTAATGTTGAAACTGGCGAGCCAGGCGATGGCTTCCGGGCGGGTGGTGCGGAGGGTGTTGACGCGGAGGAAGATGGAGGCGCGCTGGTTGAGGGCGGCGAGTTCGGCGTCCCAGGCATCGCCGAGTTCGGCGGCACCGAGGGCGTCGAGCCAGTCTGGGATGGATTCGCGGACGGCGCGGGGTTGGGCGGCGAGTTCGGCTTCGCGGGCTTTCATTTCCTCGGCGGTTTTGCCGTTGTAGGCCCACCACTCGGGGATGTCGTAGCCCATGCGGACCCATTGGGCGGCGCAGAGGGCGGTGGTTTCCTCGCTATCGACGAGGAAACTGAGGGCGCGGCGCCAGCGGGCGACTTCGAAGACGGTCTCGGCGATGAAACTGCGGTCGCGCTTGCCCCATTTCGGGTTTTCCTCGAAGGCGGT
>JBGSOI010000223.1:0-101433 GCA_041739215.1 Akkermansiaceae bacterium | reverse complement strand
AAAATTGCTATAATATCCCCAAGATCGACTCACCGCCCGTCTTGACGGGCGAAAAATCTGGCCCGATGCGGGATGGAAAGCGCGATTCCGCCTGAAATTCCTATGTCCGCGCGTGAAAATCATGGTTTTTGGAAGTGCCCTGGAACCCGGTCGTATCGCTACGACCGGGTTCTTTGTATTCCTGGCGCTACAGAAACGTGGGACCACCGGTCTGCTTCTTCGGGGGTAAAAGTCAGTTACCTCAGCGAGCGGCCGTCGGAAGGCATAGCCAGCAGGATTTAACTGGAGATTTCTTTAGTCCACCCACTCCTTCCCGGTGATTCTAAACCGAATAAATCACCCCGATCTGGCGGCGGATCTCGTCCATGGCGCGCATCCGTTCGATGACCTCAAACGATGGCAGAATCGGACTTTCAACCAAGCCCGCCCTGATGCAGCGCATGGATTCCAAGGCTTGATAACTGTAGGCGGGCAGGGGCAACTTCGGCTCGATCACCAGCGGTTCCTCACTGTCCCGGAATAGAGTCGCACCATGCGCCCATACAAAGCCATCGATCTCAATCCTGCCTTCGGTTCCGATGATGCAAGCTCGATGGGGCGAGCGTGTTCGGTTGGCGCAGGACAGGAGGGCCAAGCCACCGCCGGCATATTTCAAAATCATCGCGGTTTGCTCATCCACTCCGGTGGGGCAAAGCGTGGCTTGTGCGGAGATTCCCACGGGCACGGGACCGAGAGCCATGGCGGTGAAAGCGAGCGAATAAACCCCCACATCCAGCAAGCTGCCACCCCGCTGGTGCGGGTCGAAATACCGTGATTTTGAATCCCATTCCGCGCGAAATCCAAAATCGGCGATCACCTGTCTCACCTCCCCGATCCGACCCTCCTCCAACCACACGGCAATTTCCCTGGTGGCAGGAAGAAATCGGGACCACAAGGCTTCCATACAAAACAAGCCCTTCTCGCCAGCCAGAGCGTAGACTGCTGTGGCCTCCGCCTCGTCGATGGTGAAAGGCTTCTCCACCAGAATGGATTTTCCTTGTCTCAGGCATTCCAAAGCGTGTGCGGCATGGAACATGGGTGATGAACCAATATACACCACGTCGATCTCCGGGTTTGCCGCAAAACTGGCGACATTGTCGTAAGAATACGGCGCATGGAATTCTCGTCCGAACTCCTCCGCGCGCTCCAGTGACCGCGATGTCACTGCGATAAGCCTCGCATCAGGTAGCGCGGAAAGGGCCTTCGCGAATTCCCTGGCATGGCCCGTACCGACGATTCCCCATCGAATTAGTGCGGATTTCATGAGGGCAGGAGTTCTAATGCGCCACCTAAGGTGAATCCGACAGGGGGAGGATCGCCGGATTCCGTGACCCACCAAAGGCGGTGATGGTGGGGCTGAAGGGATGCCGTGATTTCATTCACAAATTCGAGCTTCTCGATTCCATCTGGACCCCAGCAGGCCGCTTTTACCGATCTCCCACTACCAGTGAGCTCCGCAATGGTGAATGCACCATATTGTTTCTCGTTGGAAATATTTACTGTCAGCACCGCCCACGCCTGAAGGGTGGGATAGGGCCGAACGATGACTGGCAGTGGATGGTTGGGCATCCCCCAGTAAGGAAGGTCTGCGATGCCTGCTGCGGGTCCCTGCGTGCAGAAACGCCATAGAGTTTGCCTTTCCGGTGGGCATTCCGCCAGCGAGTCCGACGTGTTGACCGCCCCGCCGAGCGCAGCCACCCAAAGCGCTAGCGAGACCACTTCATTCGGCGTGAGATCGGTGTGAAAATTCCGCAAGATGAGCGCATCGGCATCATTTTGCCAGAGCACCCCGTTGGCGAATTGCATTGCCCAAGAACTGCGGATCAGGTGAAGCGCCGAATGCCCGCAGTGATCAGGATCCATCGGCCAGTGGG
Source organism: Akkermansiaceae bacterium (assembly GCA_041739215.1). Taxonomy (GTDB): domain Bacteria; phylum Verrucomicrobiota; class Verrucomicrobiia; order Verrucomicrobiales; family Akkermansiaceae; genus Luteolibacter. The sequence goes on along the minus strand of JBGSOI010000223.1, from coordinate 99,520 downwards.
AGGCATTGTCACCGCCGGTCCTCATCGCGTCGGCGAAGCCAATCATTGGCGGGAACGGTGCTAGGCATCCGAGCCAGAAAGAATCCTCGCCCATGGCCTCCCGCATGGCGGCTAGCAGTGCCCTCATCCGTTCGATTGAGGTTAGTCCCGGACGATGACGCCTGACTTGGTCGTCGCCCGGTTCGAAAAGCGCCCAGAAGAGGAAATCCGTTTTAAAGAATCTGGCACCCCAGCCACGCAGCGTGCGGAGGCAATGAACGATATGTGCCGTCACGCCGGGATGCGAACTGTCCAATACATACCATTCCTCATCGGGGTATCCCCAGGTTTTCTCCTCGCCGTAAGCCACCAATCCGAGCATCGGTGTTCCATCATGCCGCCGCAGAATCCACTCGGGGTTCTCGGCGATGATCTTGCTGCGATTGCCCGCCATGTAGGGAGCGATCCACACTCCCGGCATGAATCCAGCCTCCGCGATGCGCGCGAACGCCGGTTCCAGCCCGCCAGGCCACTTTTCATTAGGCGACAACCAGTCGCCCGGGGCGGTGAAGTAACCAGCGTCGATCTGAACCGCACGCAAGGTCGGCTGCGGAGCCGTCTTCAGTCCCACGAGGAAGGCTTCGAGATCGTTTCGGGAGAAATTGAAATAATGACTGTACCAAGAGCACCAATGATTGCCCGGACCGAAACGCCGGCGTGCATTCATCTCGACCGCGAGCATCGCTGCCACCCCCCTCAATGTGGAGAATGGCCTCGTACCGCTGGTGACATAAAGCGCCGGGAGATCCAGTCCTTCCTGCGGTATGGCCAGACTTTCTAAGTGGTAGCCCATGGAAAAATGCATCCCATCGGACAGGGTGTCGCGCCCAGTAACACGGCCGGCCACGCGAAATCGACGCAGATCCCGCGGACCGAACGCCAACGTGGTTCCGTCGTCCGCGATCAATGCGTTGACCATCGCGTAGTCATCATCAATCGGCGCGTCGCCGAGTGCTGGCCGCGGGTGCAATTGTCCGTTTTGTGCCCACCGTGCCGCACCCTCCACTTTGGCGGGACCTATCACCAAAAGGCGGCCGGGCGCGTTTGGAAAACCAAGTAACTTTGCGCTCACCGTCAACCCCGTCCCGGTGGAGGAAAGTTGCAGCACCAGCACTCCACCAACACAGTGGTACCTGATGGTGGTCTGATCGATTTCCCGGACGACCACGACCGTAATTGGTCGCAGTGGTTTTTCGTTCCAGGCTGGGTAAGCACCGCTTAGGCGGAGGCCGGGAGTTTCGATGGACAAAACGCCATCATCGCTCACATCCCAATCGACACGCGGGCAGGGGAGGACTTTCGAGGGAGGTAAATGGGACATGAGCGCTTGTCGGAAAAAGCGTTCCAACGCACGCGGCCCTAGGGCAAATACGACATCGTGTGAAACTGCGCACTGGGTTAATAAATCTTCAACTGCAAGCAAAGCATTCGATTCAGACACGGGCAGACAATTTGATGCACGGTGCATCAACCTTTGATTTGATGGCTTCTGGCTCGCGAATCAGTGTAGTTACAAAATGAACTGTAAGAAAGCCCTGCTATCGCTTTTCACGCTGCTACTGACCCTTCCTGTGTGGGGGCAACTCGGCAACGTGACAGGCATCAGCAACACTTCCGATTCCGTGACTCTCTCCGTCGGTTCGGACCTCGTGCGTGTCAAAATTCTTCTTCCTAATGTCGCCGAGGTGGATTTTCGCCCTGCCGGCCAAATTTCCGCAAACACGCTGATCATCGATCCACTGCATGCTACCAAGACTTGGGCACCGGGCCTGGTCACCATCAACACGGCGGCAAATCCAGCGACTATCACCACCAGCGCGATGGTGGTGAAGATTGCCAAGAACCCATTGAGGATTTCTTACTACAAGACGGATGGGACGTCCCTCATTTTCAAAGAACCCTCGGCCGGCGGAATGTCCGCAAGCGGCGTGAAATTTGACGGATGGGCAAGCAACTCTCTGAACTGGTATGGACTCCAGTCTGCTGGCTCTGGCCGGGCATGGGAAGGCACCGCCAAAAGCACCTATTGGGGCTGGAGTCAGGTCAAGGATTTGAAACGCAATGGCGTCTCGGCCGCAGGCAGCGAATTCCCAGCACCTAACATGAACGTGATGCCCCATGGCGGACAGACCGGTCCGTTCGCGTGGACATTGGGCAACGGTTCGACTCCGGGATTCGCGGTCCTTTGGGACAACGAAGGCGGTTCAGCTACGTTGGGCAACACTCTCGAAATGAGCAAAACCGGCACGATCGGCACTCCACTGAATCCTAAAACAAACACCCTGTGGTTTGCGATCATCGGCAGTCCTTATCAGATCATGGATGCGATGACTCAAGTCACCGGCCGCCCGAGCATGTTTCCCAAGTACTCCTCCGGCTACATCAACACCGAGTGGGGCGTGGATGAAAGTGAATTGAAGACTTCCATCCAGACCTTCCGCGACCGGAAAATCCCGCTCGATGTCTATACACTCGACTTCGATTGGAAGCACTGGGGCGAGTATAACTATGGGGAGTTCCACTGGAATCCCGACAAATTTCCAAGCGCAGCGTCCGGCAAGTTGAAGGAGTTTTTCCAGGAGCAGGGTAACCACATCATGGCGATCACCAAGCCGCGGATTCACCGAAACACCCCGCAGGGGGATTATGCCTTTGCCCAAGGCTGGTTCAACGGCCAGACCGGGCCAAACAACCCGATCAGTTTCCTGAATGATTATTTCTCAAACAAGCCGATCGGCGACTTGAAGTTCAGCACTGCCGCGACGCGGGATTGGTTCGCGCAGTTGACGGTGGATGGGGCCTCCGCGACAGGTGTCGATGGTTGGTGGAATGATGAATTCGAGGAGTCGGGAATCCGCCGTGGCGAGGCGGGAAATGTTTATAACGTGGCCCTGCAAGAGCGAATTTACGATTACCAGCGCCAGCAATTCCCCGGCAAGCGCGTCTGGTCGAACAACCGCACGTCCTACCTCGGCTCTCACCGCTACGGCTACAGCGTGTGGAGTGGCGACGTATTCCTCGCTTGGGGACAACTGCAAGTGGAGCCCGCCCGGATGTTGCAGGTTATCAATGCCGGTCTGGGCCGGACTGCCACAGATGGTGGCGGAACTTCCGGCGGCGCGGGTGATGATGCTTGGGATTCTTCGAACCCCAACGTGATCGCCGCCCACATGCCCCAGCCCGAGCTCTATGCCCGCTGGATTCAATACTCGTCGTTCATGCCGCTTTTCAGGGCGCACTGCGCGAATCCTCTCGGCCAGCGCCAGCCGTGGTTGTTCAATCGCCCCGATCTGGGTGGAAACGGTGAGACCGGCGCGGTGGAGGCGATTCGTTTCCGCTCACGCCTCATCCCTTACATTTATTCCCACGAGCGCAAGTATGCCGAGACGGGCATTCCCATCGTGCGCCCGCTCAACTGGGACAGCCCGGCGGATGCGAACCTCGTCAATTACTCCTCGGCATGGATGTTCGGGGACTCATTGTTAGTCTCGCCCGTGCTCAAGAAACAAACGGATGAGACTAGCAAGTCCATCTATCTCCCGGCAGGCACATGGTATGATTATTTTCGTGGCAACACCTACGTTTCCTCCGGGGCGAACATTAGCTACAACATCAACGATCCCTTGTGGCTCTCGATGCCGGTGTTCGCCAAAGCAGGTGCGATCGTTCCCAATTACTTCCACACTCCCCAACACGTTGGCCAGGGGGATCAAAGCCAGATCCAAGTCGATTATTTCCCCTCCACCGCGCTAACCTCGTTCGATTACTATGATGATGATGGCTTGAGCTACTCGCAGGAGTCCGGGGAGTTTTTTAAACAAAACATCTCTGCCCAACAAACCGGAACCACGGTGAATCTCACGCTGGGTGCACGGCAAGGCACAGGCTTCACGCCGCCGCTTGAGCACTATGTGGTGGCGATCCAGCGTTTCAAGGCCGGCAGTGTGTCCGTGGCGGGAGCGGCGGCCACCCAGCGAGCGTCTCTCGCCGACCTCCGGGCGACCGCCGGGGAAGGATGGGCAACCGGTGCGAACGCGCAAGGCGCTGTGACTTATGTGAAAATTTCCGCAGGCACACTCAGAACGCTTGCCGCCACCCAAGCGGTGGCTCCCAGCCTGGCCATCCACACCAGCGCCTTGCCTGCGGGATCGGTCAATGTGGACTACGACACTCAACTGGCAGGTGAAGGCCTCGGTGCCACCGTTGCATGGAGCCTGACCTCGGGCGCAATGCCCGCCGGGCTGAACTTCGACACCAAGACCGGACGCATCATCGGCCGTCCGACCACACCGGGCATTGCGAATCTGACCTTCCAACTCGCGTCCGGCACGACGGGCACGCGCAGCTTGAGCCTTACGGTTGCCAGTCTCCCGCTCAAAGCGTATGAGCCGTTCGACTACCAAGGCATCGGCGGCGGCCTCGAGGGTGCTCAAGGCGGAGCCGGGTTTGTCGATCTTTGGGAGCGCAAACTCGGCGGTCTCTACGACAACCCGAAGTATCCCACATCGATTGCTTTCGGAAACAACGCCTACGGTGCTCTTTCATTCACCGGGCATAAAGCGAAGCTCGTAAGAGGCTCCAGTGGCAACCGCTACAGCCGCTTGCTGCAGACTCCTTTCGTGGATGATGGCTCGGCGAAAACGTTGTGGTTGAGCTTCACCGCGACCGGCACCGGCGCGGGCAACGGCGGCCTCGCACTCGTGCGCACCGCAGGCGGAGCCAACGACGGACTCCTCGTTTTCGGCAAAAAAACGGGCAGTCCGAATTGGACCTACGACGCCAAGGTGGGAAGCCAACCCGGCGCGCCGACCAGCGTGGTGGCGAATCAATCACCTGCCTTGATCCTCGCCAAAATCGACGTGACCAACTCCACCACCCGCACGGTGCGGATGTGGGTGAATCCCACACTCTCCGGCACTCCGCCCGCAGACGCTTCCGCGGCGATCGTGACCAGTCAGGGAGCGAGCAATCTCAGCTTCGGCCGACTCGAATTGAGCTTTGACGGAGCGCCTGCGGATGACTCCATCGAGATCGACGAGATTCGTCTCGGCGCGAACTATCAGGATGTGATTTCACTCACGGAAATCGCGACGATTTGGAAACCCCAAGTCACCGCCGCCGGAGTCACCGGCATGGCCTACAACTATCAACTCATCGCCTCCGGTGTTCCCGGCACTTGGGCACTCACCGGCGGCGCGCTGCCCGGTGGATTGACGCTCAATCCAGTGACCGGCATGATCAACGGCACGCCCACGGCGGCAGGCACCTACTCCGCGACGTTCACCGCCACCAATGCGAATGGCATCTCCGCGCCGGTGACTTTGGAATTCACCGTCAGTCCCGCCATCGCGCCGGAAATCGTATCGAACCAAAGCGCCACCGGGCAAATCGGGCAGTCGTTCAACTACGCCATCGCATCGACCGGTTTCCCGACCTCATGGACCGTGAGCGGTACCAGCACGCTGCCGCCCGGGTTGTCGCTCAATGCATCCTCCGGATTCATCAGCGGAAACCCGACGACTCCGGGAGTGTACACCACCACCTTCCAAGCTGCGAATACCCAAGGGACCTCGGTCGTGTGCAGCGTGACGCTCAATATCACAGCTCCCCTCGCGGGCCTGCTCTATGATCAGATGGGCGGCTCCCTCGGTGCATCCCTAGCAGGTCTTGGGGGCGGAGGCGGCTCGATTGGCTGGGGCGGTCAAGTCTGGCAGACGTTTAACGCAGGTAGCTTCACTATCGCTGCGGGCTTGAATTTCCCCGGCGTGCCGTCCGCCGCCAATTCCCTGCGCATCGATGGCAATGGCTACCCCGGTATTAGTCGGCAGTTTGCCACGGAATTGCAGCGCAACAATCAAACCACCTGGATCAGCTTCCTGGCGCAGGTGAACCGCAACGCGTTGGACGGGACATTTCTCATCGAGTTCCCCGATCATACCGGGCAACAATTTCAAATCGTCGCGGAGAAGGATCAGGCAAACTGGGTGTTCAGGCGCTTCAGCGCGGTTGCCGTGACCAATGCTCCGGTGGTCAGCGGCCAGACGGCCTTGATTCTGCTCAAGCTGGAAATGAACGGCGGCAGCTCGGTCTATCGGATGTGGATCAATCCTCCCACTGGTACCCAGCCGTCGGACGCCACCGCGAATGGCGTCATGACGGGCGTCTCAAGTTTCAATTTCGACAAGGTGCAAATCCTGCAGTGGGATCAGGTCGCGTCCTGCTACTTCGACGAGTTCCGCGTAGGTGCAAGCTGGGGAGACGTGATGGGCGCTGCTTCCATCATCACTCCCGGCCAGAACCCGAGTGCCATGCAGACCATTCCATTTAACTATCAGGTTCTTGCATCGCCCGCCGCGACTTCGTGGTCACTCGCAAGCGGCACCCTGCCCGCAGGCCTGACGTTGAACACCGCCACCGGAGTCATCAGCGGCACCGTCACCACGCTTGGAACCTTTCCGACCATGTTGATCGCCACCAATGCAGTGGGGACTTCCGTGCCGCAGACCGTCACGATCGATGCGGTCCCGCTGGCGCAGCCGCTGGTCACAAGCGGGCAGTCCGCCGCCGGAGTGGTGGGAAATGCGTTCTCCTACCAGATTCTATCAAATTACGCGATCAACTACAGCCTGTTCAGCGGCAGCCTGCCGCCCGGGGTGACGCTCAATGCCGCCACCGGTCTGCTGAGTGGCACGCCGACCACCCCCGGAGTTTACAACCCCGCGTTCAAGGTCACGAATAGCGCGGGTACCTCCGCCGCCGTGACGGTGCCGTTCACCATCACGCAGCTCATCGCTTATGAAGGATTCAATTACAGCGCGGGCACGCTGGCCGGCAGGAATGGCGGCACGGGATGGACTCAAGCGTGGGACTCCGGCCAGAATGAAACTTCCGTCAGCGGACTGGGCTACATCGCCGACAGTGCCGCGCTGACGACGCTCGGCGGCAAGGTCATCCTGAAAGACGGCGGCTCGTATGCGAACTACCGCAACCTGCCCGCGACCTATTCCAATGGCACGTATTGGCTCAGCTTCATCGCCACCAGCACCAATCCCGGTGTGGCCTGGGGAGGGCTTTCCCTCTTCAATGGCTCAAGCGAGCAATTGTTCATCGGCCAGCGCTATGCCAGCGTGAACTGGGGGCTTGAGAAAGCGGGCACGGGCGTGAACTCCGCCGGAAACACCGGTCTCAAGACATTGCTAGTCGTCAAGCTGGTCCTCAAGGCAGGTGGCGATGACGTCTATCTCTGGACCAATCCACAACTGGATTCCGTCCCGGCTGACAGCTCTGCCACCCAGTGGCTCGGCGCGGTGGACATCAGCGTGAACCGCATTCGCCTGCAGCAAGGACTCGGCAGCGGAAAAACCATGGACGTCGATGAGATCCGTTTTGGCAACACCTTCGCGGAAGTGGCTCCATCCGCTGCCGTCGTGTTGCAAGCGCCCGTGGTAACCGACGCGCAAACCGCCGCCGGCACCGTGGGGCAGGCCTTCAACTACATGCTCACCGCGTCGAACAACCCGACGTCCTGGGCCTTGGCCAGCGGCAGCTTGCCGCCCGGAATCACCTTGAATACGCTCAACGGAGTGCTCAGTGGAACGCCTTCCACCAGTGGTGCCTTCACTCCGAGCTTCACCGCCAGCAATGCCGTCGGCACTTCGCCTGGCAAGGTGGCTACGCTCACCATCGCAAGCGTTCCCCTGCCGGTGATCACCGCCAACCAATCGGCAGCAGGCACCGTCAACCAGCCATTCAGTTATACCGTCACGGCGGCAAACAACCCGACCTCGTGGGTACTCTCCAGCGGCAGTTTGCCCGTAGGGGTCACGTTAAACACCGCGACAGGCGCGCTCACTGGAACGCCAAGCGGCGCTGGAGTTTTTACCCCGAGCTTCATTGCCACTAACGCTTCCGGCACCTCGGCACCCCAGTCCGTCACGTTGACGATTTCGAACGTGCCAGTCCCGGTCATTTCGCCTAACCAATCGGTATCCGGCACCGTCGGCCAGGTATTCAGCTATGCCGTGGTCGCCGCGAATAGCCCCACCGCATGGGCGTTGGCCAGCGGCAGTTTGCCGCCCGGCTTAAGCTTGAATCTAACCAACGGAGTCATCAGTGGCACACCGACCACGGCCGGCACCTACACCCCAGGCCTCACGGCCACCAGCGCGGTCGGCACCTCACTCGCTCAGGCAGTGACAATCACCGTCTCCAGCTCCACCGCGCCGGTGAACTATCGCATCATGACCTTGGGTGACTCGATCACCGGCTTTTACAAGTATCAACCACCTCTGAAAACCCAACTGACCGCGAATGGCTACACCTACGAAATGGTCGGCACCCAAGGCAGTGCGCCGAACCAGCACGAAGGCATCGGTGGCATCGGCATCAACGGCATCGACGACACGATCAACACCAAGCTCAACACGGTTTTCGGGAACTCCGCTCCGGCCAGCGGGGTGAGAAACATCGTCATGCTGCAAGCCGGAGTGAACAACATGAACCATGGTCTCGGAATCAGCGGAGCCCAGGCAAACGGCTTCCCGCGGGACGCTGCCGGAAATGCGATCGCCCCCCAGTTCGCCAACCCGCTTTCAGGCTCGTATCTCAACGGCCTGGGCACGTTGTTTGGAAATTCCACCTACGGCACCGGCTACCTCACGACCACCGCCGGCAATCTGCTCGATAAAATTACCAATCACGCCAGCCAACCGTGGCTCGTCGTCGCGAGGATCGCGCCGGTCGGCAAGGGCAATGCCAACTACAATGCCAACACCGACAACTGCACCGCCCGCATCAATGAGTTTAATAACATCCTCGCCGCCAAAGTCGCCGCCATGCAGGTGCTAGGCCGAAAAGTGGTGCTCGTGGATAATTTTTCCAGTGCGGACCGCAACTACGGCACCTCTCCGCCCTCGGACTTCGGTACGCAGACCGAGCAAGGCGGCCAAAACGTCACCGATGGCCAGGCATCGTCGAACAACGGCGATTGGGTGCACCCGCGCACCAACGCACCCATTTGGCAGTCGATGGCGAATCATTTCTACAGTGGTTTCCAGCAGCTCATCGGAAACAACTATAGCATCAGCGGCACCGTTACCCTCGCGGGTAATGGACTGGCCGCAGTGACGGTCAGCGATGGCACCCGCACCGCGCTCACGGACTCCAGCGGCAGCTACACCCTCTCCGGCGTCGGCAATGGCGCATACACTGTCACCGCGAGCAAGGCCGGCTACACCTTCTCTCCGAGCAGCTTGGCCGTCACCATCAGCGGCGCAAATCAGACAGGCAGTAACTTCGTCGCCTCGGCCTTGCCGACCTTCTCGATTGGCGGCACGGTAAGCGTCGGCGGTAGCGGTCTCGCAGGTGTAATTGTGAGTGACGCCAACGGCAATACGGCAGCCACGAATGCCAGCGGGATTTACCTGCTCGCCGGGCTTCCACAAGGCAGCTATACCATCACTCCAAACAAAGCGGGATATACATTTATACCCGCAAGCCGCAGCGGATCGATCAGCGCGAACTTATCCAACACCGATTTCACGGGCGTCTTCCAGGCAGCGACCTACGAACCATTCGACTACGCCGCCGGAATAGGGGCGCTAGCCAACAAGAATGGTGGCGGGAACTGGGGTGGAGCATGGGACGGCGGGGCCAATGACCTCAACGCCGCAGGACTCGCCTACGCCTCATCCGGGACTCTGAACGCCAGCGGCGGGAAAGTCATACTTAAGGATGGCACTGCGAGTTTTCGCAATTTCCCCGCGACCTACAGCAGCGGCACTTACTGGGTGAGTTTACTCGCGAAGTCCAGCGCCCCGGGGGTGAACTGGGGAGGGATCGCATTGTTCGATGGCTCGAATGAAAGGTTGTTCATCGGCCAGCGTTACGGCCAATCCCAATGGGGTTTGGAGCGGAATGGAACTGGAGTGACCAGCACCGTGAATACCGGATCGGTCGCGTTCCTCGTTGTCAGGATTACCCTGCAAGCAGGCAACGACGCCGTCCACCTGTGGGTTAACCCGTCACTAAGCGGGACTCCCAGCGACGCCGGTGGCCTGCTGTTCGACAATCTTGGGGATTTCAGCTTCAACCGAATCCGGGCGATGCACGGGTTGGGTGGCGGACAAATTTTGGAACTTGATGAACTGCGCGTTGGGCAAAGCTTTGCTGAGGTTGCACCCCTGACAGTGTCTGGTTCCGCACCCACCATCCTGAACAAGCCGCTTGCCACGGCGGAAGGAACAGTCGGGCTGACTTTAAATTATTCCGTAACGGCTTCAGGCAGTCCTGCTCCTGTTTTCAGTGTCAGCTCGGGCGTTCTACCCGATGGCCTGACCTTGAATGCTGCCACGGGCTTGATCAGTGGCACCCCAGCCATGACAAGCGTTGGAAATGTCACGCTGACAGCGACCAATAGTGCCGGCAGCGACAGTACTGGCCTCACATTTGCCATTGCGGCCCCGATGGATCCGATTCTGGTCGGAACAGTGACCGGGAGCGCGCCGTGGGCAGGGGACATGAGTCACGCCGCGCAGGCCGTTTTCGACGGGAACACTGGCACGTTTTTCGCGCCAGACGGCACAAATACCTTTGCTCGCATCGACCTTGGCTCCAGCCTGCGTGGCCGACCAACGACGATTCGTTATTTTCCGCGAAGTGGTTTCGAGGGGCGAATGATCAGTGGCAAGTTCCAAGGCTCCCTGGACGGTGTCGCTTGGGTTGATTTGCACACCGTAGTCACCAACCCACCCCTCGCGTGGACTCAAATAATGACTGCAAATACAACGTATTTCCGATACTTACGTTTTTACAATCCCGGGCTTGCGGATGTCGGCGAAGTGGAATTCCGCGGCCTGACTCAAGCTGTGACAAACGGATTGGAAACCTTTCGCGGTGTCAATGGGCTTCCTCAGGACGGGTCACAGGATCGAGCCACTCCTGCGGGAGATGGAGTCGAAAATCTCCTCAAATTCGCATTCAACATGCTGGGAAGTGATCCGGGCCAAGCCCTCACCCTCAATATCCCGAACACTGCCGTGACGACAGTCAACAGCAACGCAGGACTGCCGCTGATTGGACTGGATGGCGAAGGCAAGCTGACGCTCACGTTCATTCGCAGGAGGGCCACAAGTGCCCCTGGTGTCACCTATGCGGTTGAGTTCAGCAATTCATTGGTCAACGGTTCGTGGGCAGTAAATCCATTGGCTACGGAATCTGTCACTATTGTTGATGCCACTTTTGAGCGGGTCGTCGCTAGGGATTCGCTCGCAAATGCGGGAAAACGCTTCGCTAGAGTGCGGGTGGTTGGCAATTGAACGAATCGGTAGATGGCAGCGACCCTCGATCCGAGTCCTATTTTACCCATCCGTTCGGATGGGTTGCCTACCACACCCAAACGTGCACGCTAGGGAATGGGTCACCCCATGTCTGATCCGGAATCCACTATGAAAAACCCAACCGTTCGCGACATTTCAAAAAAATGCGGCATCTCACCGAGCGGAGTCTCCGCGGCACTGCGCAATCGCCCCAATATTTCGCCGGAAACCAAGGCGTTGGTCCTCCAGGCGGCCGCGGAACTGGGGTATCAAACAGATGCTCGTCTGAATCAATTGATGTCCTATTTGCGATCAGGCAAGGCAGGAGCCGCGCCTCCGAATGTGGCATGGCTTCATCAGTGCACCGGCGAAGATGATTTCATTACAAAACCCTGGATTGCCGGATACCTGACTGGAGCGCAGAGACGGGCTGCCCAGTTCGGCTATCACTTGGATATCATTTGGGGAAGGGCTCCGGAGGTTCCGCTGCGACGAATTCCATCCGTCCTCAAGGCAAGAGGGATTGAGGGTATCATTACTTACGATCCTACGGATACGTTTCCATGGAACATTCCCTTGGACTGGAATCAATTTGCACTCAGCGCGCTCGAGGGGGATCATTCGGCAACCAAACTACCCCGCGTCATTACCCACGGCTACAAGCGGATGCGTTACCTGATGAGTAAGTTGGTGGACTACGGTTACCGGCGTCCAGGATTAGTGATTGGTTCATGGATCAATAGGACTAACGACTATTACTGGCGAGGAGGATTCGTAGATGCTCAGGACCTTTTGGCGCCATGTGACCGGATAGAACCCCTGATCATGGATGGTTGGGAACAAAGGCTGCCCCGCTGGTTGAAGGAGAATAAACCGGATGTACTGGTGTGCGTGGAGGATCGAATGCTCAAAGTTTTGGGGCAAAACGGTATCCAGGTTCCGAGTGATCTGGCATTGGTGCATTTGAACCTTTACGGTAGCGTCGCAGACTGGTGCGGCATTGACAACCTGCACGAGCAACTTGGAGAGGCAGCATTCGACATGATGATGGCTCAGATCAATCGTTGGGAAACCGGTCTGGTACCCAATCCAAAAACCATCTTCCTACAAGGCCTGTGGCAGGATGGCTGGACATGCCCCCCGAGATCCAAGACATGAACTACGGATTGCAGCCGCCTGTGGTGGAGCTGTCTCTTTCACGCTGAAGAGAGCTGGAAATGCACTGTGCATCAGGTTTTTTGTCAAATCCGTATCGATTGTAAATACCCCGTGCTATTCATTCGCTATTAGCCGTGCGGATGATCTCAATCACGGTTCTCAAATGACATCAAGCCCATGAAATCTATTGTAAAAAAACAGCATGCAAATAGTGGCTTCGCACTCGTGGTGACTCTTAGTTTGATGATATTGCTAACTGTAATCGCGGTTGGCCTTCTCTCGCTAAGTGCGATTTCCCTTCGCTCATCCAGCACGAGTGAGGCGGATGCAAGAGCTTTCGCTAATGCCAGGCTATCAATTATGATGGCAATTGGAGAACTTCAGAAAGAGGTTGGCGACGATCGCAGAATTACCGCTGACGCATCCATCGTCAAAGACCCCAATGATGTATCTCAAAATCATTTGGTGGGTTCTTGGTCATCGTGGTCACCTCGGTATTCGGCCCAGCCCGATCAGCAACCACCCAACTACGCTGAGAAGAAAACCACCAACTTCAGAAAGTGGCTGGTTTCCGCACCGGACCCCAGTGTCCTGGAAGATCGGGATTGGGCGATATCCAAGGCCGCACCCAATTGGATCAAGCTGTTTTCAGTCGCTGGTGATGGTTTCGATCTTCGTGGTGCTCCCGTATTAACCCCGCGAGGAACCTTGGCTTGGGTAGTAACACAGGAAAACACAAAGGCTAAGATCAATGTTGCAGGTCCGGATAACAATCAGACCTCGATCAATCTCGCCTTGCAGGTCCAACCGCGTCCGTCACTCGCCCTATCAAACTTCTTGAAGCAGCCCGCTTCCGGTTGGAATGAGCGTGCGAATCGCGTCCTCTCGATGAACCAAGTGAAACTCGATACCGAACTGACGGCTGACCCTGCGACCGCAAATGCAGCGGCAGCCAGTTACACGGCTCATGCAAGTGGATTACTCACCGACGTTGTGAATGGCGGCCTTAAAACGGATCTCAATCTCGGTTTTGAAATGGAGGATCAGGAATTCGAAAAAGCTTCGTGGGGCAGCACACCGAATCCGTTCCGTTCACCGAATCCGTCGCTAGGCTTCACTTCTCCAAACTCATTCCAAGGACAACAAGCCTTGTTTCGCCCACTGGTGGAAAATCCCATCGTGGCCATCGAGACTGATTATAGCCCTGCAACAGTCGCCCAGCGATTCTACGGGGCTGGTGTGCCCACCTTCGATCATTTGCGCTCGTTCTACCGCATCCCTTATCATCTGTATGGTGGCAGTAAGCCAGTCGTCGCGGAGCGCGGAACGGATCATGTCGGAATCAAAATTCCACCCAAGTCGGCGGGTTCCTTTTTCGCGCCATCCAGTCCTCCACCCGGTCAAGGTTCGACATTGGCAATTCGCCCGGTTCTGAACCGGATGATTTACATTCTTAGTACTCAACTCGACTCAACAAACAAGGTGCGCCTCGTCATCACTCCGATCATCTCACTCTGGAATCCGTATAACATCGCTCTAGATGTCGAAGGGGCCGTTGCTTACCCTTGGATTGATATTCCGTTCAATCTGACTTGGGAATTCAAAACCGGCCAGAACGTCCGCAAAGAACATGCCTACATGTCAAATATGATGGGCAAGCAGTTCCAAAAGGTGAATCACGGGCGCTCGGTCGATCCATACTTTCTTTGCGAACTCACGGCCAATGGGGATGGCGACATCAAATCTCCAATCCGTTTTGAACCTGGCGAGGTAAGAGTTTTCTCTCCCGTTTCGACGGCCCCCAAAGATTTTCTCCTGATGGGGAAAAATGCCGATCGCACTGTCCGGATGCGGGCGCTTACGGATGCGGCTGCTCTTAACGCGAAAGGTGGCCTGTCGGTTCCCATGACTGGATTTGACTCGACCGTGACTCCTGCAACCAGCGTCAGGCTGACTGTTTCACAGGTGCAGGACGGCCAGCCTTACAATTACTTTGTGACGCTCGAAGATGCCGCACGGATAAAGAATCCCGATGACGCCACCCGGGGACAAGCGGTTTCCGACGTGCAGATGTTGAATTTCTCCTCTTACGTTACTGAGATCAAATCTCCATACTTGTCCTATGGCGCACTTCAGATCGGCGGCCAGCTATTCGGGGTTCTTGAAACCTATCATCGCACGGCTAAACAGAATGTGGGTGGGCAGGCCACTGCTGATCTGGTTTACACAACCAATCCCCGTCAAGCATCGATCAACAGTGAGCTTGCCGCTGGCAACTTCGAGGTAGCTCCCCACTTTCAATCTTCCCTGCGCGCGATCAAGTCTGCCAACGATGCGATTCGGATAAGTCCCGAAGGAAACTCTTATTGGGGGTGGACCAATAGCTCCCAGGGTGACGCCTATCTACCATTTTTCGAAATACCGCGGGAACCGCTCCTTTCCTTGGCCGCTTTCCAGCACGCGGACCTGGCTTCGTCGGCATTCTCATCGGCAAACCAGTTTGCGAATAGCTTCGCGTCTCCATACATGGCGGCAAGTTCCGTGGGTAAGGTGAATAAAGATAAGGTGTCCTCGGGCGTGCCGATTTATGATCACTCATACCTGACAAACGAGGCCCTGTGGGATCGCTTCTTTTTCAGCGGTGCGGCTCCACGCATGAGTCCGGCTGCAAATGGCGCGGCCGCCACTGCCTGGAAATCACCGATTGCCAAGATCGTGCGTTCACTGGATGAGGTTGTGGAGGAATTTGTCGCGGACCCTGTCAACAAGCCGCTTTCGAACAGCCGCATGCGTCTCGTGAAGGATGGTCTCTCCGACAAGGATCTCGCCAAGCGCTTGCTCGATCCGGCCGGATGCACCCGCATCGCGGGTCATCTCATGGTGGACGGCGCTTTCAATGTGAATTCCACCGACCTTGAAGCCTGGGTCGCTGTGCTTTCAGGATTGAGGGGGCAACCCTTCAAGGTGGAGGACGGTTCCCCGCCAGCCTCCAGTCTCACTGCATTTCCCCGCTTTCGTCATCCCACCGGGGAAACCAATGACAACTGGAACGGATTCCGTGCCCTCAACGATTCCCAGATCCGCACCCTGGCTGAGAATCTGGTGGAGGAGATCCGCCTTCGCGGCCCCTTCCTGTCCCTCGCAGAATTTGTGAACCGGCGCGTGGAAGATGGTGCGCTCGGCAACAATGGTGCCATCCAGGCCGCAATCGACGCAGGTAAATTCAATGTTGGTGCGGATCAGGATACTTTTGCCGTCGATGCGTATCCCCAGGAAGCACAGAGCCACATCATCAACAACACCGGCGTCGGCATCCCCGGCTACCTTACCCAGGCGGACACCCTTCAGTCGCTGGCCCCGGTCATCACCTGCCGCTCGGACACCTTCACCATACGCGGCTACGGCGAAGCCAAGGACGCATCTGGAAAGGTCATCGCCCGTGCACGATGCGAGGCCGTGGTCCAACGGATGCCTCATTTTGTGGATCCGTCGGATTCGCCTGATGCTGCCATCGCCTCGGTCACCCCTGTGAACCAAGCGTTCGGGCGCCGGTTCGAAATCATTTCGTTCAGGCGGATCTCCAGCGCTGAGGTTCAATAAATTTTTACACTCCCACTGATAATTATGTCCAAACCACCTGCTTTCACCGTCACTGTTGCCACAGTCTTCGCGGTTTTGTTCGCCTTCCAAGGCATCCTTCTTGCCATGCCGATTCGCTTTCTCGCCTGGAATGATGAAATTGCGGCCCGGAAAATCGGCTTTCAATCGGGGAAAGGGGTCAGCGAGCTTGAGGATTTACATCCCTACGCTCGCTCCAAGCCCTTTGACGGCTCAGTGGGGGAGACTCCGTTGCTGCTCGTTGCGAGTGATCGCAAGAGTGCCGATGGCAAGCCCGTCACCGTGGAAATCAAGATCGCGAGCGGAGTCACCTCGCCGCTGGTTATCATTTTGCCCGATCCGAAGCACCCAAGCGGACTGCGCACCTTTGCGATTGAAGACAGTCCCGGGAATTTCGCTTGGGGGAGTGTGCGATTTATCAACGCAACTGGAAAGCATTTGCTTTTCCGCTGTGATAAAACAATCACCGATCTACCCGGGTCGTGGAACCCAGTGGACATCGCGCCTGGAGGAGCGGCGCGTAATATGATCGTGCAAGCCGTCGCGAAAGACGATCTGAAGGACATTCTCTACTCAGGCGTCTGGGAGCACAGCCCGGAGATCCGCAACCTCGTCATTGTGGTTCCCGGCGCGGACGTTCGGACCGGTGTGGTCGACTTCAAGACCATCCCGGAAGATCGGCGTATTCTCGCCCTGGATGCCGCTTCCAAGGAGTAGTGAGTCCTGAAATCCTCGGGAATTTGCGGCCAGTGCACTGTGCACCCAATGAAAGATTGATGATCCCCGCGCATCTATCGAACCTTAACAAGTAAGAACTCCAACCCATGCAAAACAATTCCAAAGTTACCCATCGCCGAAGCGCTTTCACCCTCGTGGAGATGCTTGTCGTGATCGTCATCATCGCGGCACTCGCAGCAGTCACCCTCGTCGCTGTTCGCACAATTCGCTCCAAGGCTAACGCTGCTAAGTCGGCTTCAAACATTAAGCAAATTTACGATGGGCACATACTATATTTAACTGAATACAACCACTTTCCGAGTGGCAATGATTGGACTAGCAGAATTCAAGCGGAAGCTTTGGCTAATTGTCAAAATTGGCAACAACGCCTCGCGCCTTATATTGGCCTCGGAGCCGATCTAGAGGAAACGCAAGAACTGTTTATTCCGGGAACACTTCCTCCCGGTATTCTTCAAGTACCCGGACGCAAGCGTCTGCTGGAAGATGGAGGTGGATTCAGCAGCGGCTATTCCAGGAATCCCAAAATTTATCAGAATGATGACCAGGTCAGCCAAAAACTGTCTTACAAAAACCTTGCCTCTTTTTCGCGACTTTCCGCTTCCTATTTCCTGATCGACATCGCAGGCGATTCGCCGGAAACCGACTACAATGGCTGGGAGATCAGCAAAGCCGCTCTGTTGAAGTGGCCAGCTCACGGCGGCAAGACCGGTACCTTGAACGGAAATGTCGTGGTTTGCTATCTTGACGGGCATGTGGAAAGCCCCAAAAAGGGTGACCTGCCTTCGAACTACAAAGATGTTTTTTGGAGCGCCCCGACGAACTGATCCTATTCGAATAAATATTAATCAAAGTATTTTCAAATCAACCACTCCCAAATCTTCAAATAACTGTAATCAAGTATACCTTTTCTCGATGAAAACCCATATCTCCATTCCTCAACGAATCCCCGCATTGCTTGCGGGACTATCACTATCTATCGGCTCCGCACAGGCTGCCATGACCGCATACGACGGTTTCGGCCATCCAGCCACCAGCAACCTTGCTCCCTACGC
Organism: Akkermansiaceae bacterium; assembly: GCA_041739215.1. Classification (GTDB taxonomy): domain Bacteria; phylum Verrucomicrobiota; class Verrucomicrobiia; order Verrucomicrobiales; family Akkermansiaceae; genus Luteolibacter. The sequence continues at coordinate 81,600 of JBGSOI010000223.1, read as the reverse complement.
CGCCCCTTCGAATGGCGGCGCGTCCCAGTCGAATACGCTCGGTTCCATTCTTCACGATAAGCCCTTGGCGACCCTGGTAACCAATACCGGGCTAGGCTTCCCCGGCAAGTGGATCGAACCCTTGCCAACAGGGGACATCGGGTCATTCACCACCAGGTTTTTCCGCTACAGTAGCAATGCCTCATGGGTATTGAATTACCCTGGCTTACTGAGCAATAACTCCGCTGGAGCGCTCATGTATGGGAGTGATTTTTCCTACGGTCAAATCAACCGTGCCAGCCGTCTGTTGACCACACCGTTCACGGGGAGCAGCACGGGAACGCATTACATGAGTTTCCTGATGCGGAAGAACACCACCAATACCGGCTACATCGGCTTCGAGATGCTCAGCGGAGGCGGCGATAATTCGAACCGCACTCTTCAGTTCGGTGGCAGCACGGATACCAGCGCTGCCACAGGCAATTGGGGAATGCGTTTGAACAATACCTCCCCGGTGGATGTTGCTGCCGTAGGAACCTCCGTTCAGAGCGATGTTCCGGTAGTCACGGATCAAACCGTTCTCGTCGTCATGAAGCTAACTCTCTCAGCCGCTCCCGCTTCTGACAGCGTCACTCTCTGGGTGAACCCTGCCGATCTGGGTGCAGAAGGCAACTCAGGAGCTGGTGTTACGGTTTCTGGCATCGACTTCGCCGCTGATCGTATCGCCATGGCGGGATACACCTATGCCGGCCACTGGTGCTTCTTCGATGAGTTTCGACTTGGCTCTGCTTGGGGCGATGTTCTCCCGGGGCCATCTGTCGAGACCGCATCCCCGGTTGGAGTTGCCAGCCAGTATGCGTTCGGTGCTGTGGGGCAGGCTTTTAACTACAAGCTGTTTGCCAGCAATCGTCCCACCTCTTACAGCGTCACCGGGACACTCCCCGATGGGCTTGTTCTGAACTCCTCGACCGGAGTCATTTCCGGCAGCCCGATGACCATAGGAGTTTCGAGTCTTTCGTTTACCGCTTCCAACTCGTTCGGCACCTCCGTATCCGTCCCGTTCTCAGTCGAGGTGGTTGAAACCCTGAATCGGCGGGAATTGATCGAAGGGGCGCTCACTGCAAATGGAAACACGTCTCCTACCCTCAGCAGTTATCCTTACAACTCGGGATTTGCGACTTCATTTGCTTACGATGGAGACACAAACACAAATCACTCGGCAGATGCTATTTATAATAACCGGCTCGTGGTCGATCTGGGAGCTGGCAATGAGAGATTCCTGACGGGTTTCCGCTTCTTCCCGAGAGCCACTGCTGAAGCCCGGGCCTTTGGGGGAGAGGTTCAAACCTCGATGGACGGTGTGAACTTCACCAAACTGGGGACGATTGACTTCAGCCCGGTTGCAGGGACCTGGAACACGATTCCAATCACTTCAACCGCTCGTGGTCGCTATTTCCGCTATTTTCATCCTGGCCGTACGGACATCGCGGAGATTGAGTTCCGTGCCTACAGCGCGATCGCCGCACCTCCAGCGATGGATGCTGGCTTGGCCGCCACTCTAACCATTGACGACTTTTCACGGGTGGCCCTCACCGCTACCAACGAGCCTTCCGCTTGGACCAATGTAAGCTCCAATTCCGGAAACAACCGGCTTCCAGCAGGATTGATCCTCAATACCGGCACTGGCGAAATCAGCGGTGCCGCGACCGAATTGGGTGTTTTCACCCCCTCATTTGTTGCTACCAATGATGACGGGACCTCGGATCCTGAAGTCGTGACGATCATGGTCATTCCGTCCGCACTGATTGTCTATGAAGGCTTCGACTACACCGAAGAAGCCTTGGCCTATGAGCCGGATCCCATCAACTCCCCTGGTAACTACGTGGCTGTCAATGGCGGAACAGGCTGGAGCGGGCCGTGGCAAACCTGGTCTCAGGAGCCGCTCATGGCTCCGGGCCTCGCGAAGGATGACCTTTTGGTGGCTGGTAAAAGAGTTATGCAAGGGACGAACGGAAATCAACGGGATTTCCCCGTGCAGGCCTCCACAGGTGTTTACTGGTTCAATGTCCTGATGACCGTTTTGGACGAAGATAACAGTGTGCCCGGAGATCTTGCTTATGGACTGAACATCCAGAATGCCGCTGGAATCAGTCTGTTGAGCATTGGCTACAACTACGATCAGTATAAAATAGGGGGTAACAACATTCCCACTGTCAATATGCCAAATACAGTGCTGCCGGATGGATCGGTGAAGATGTTCACCGTGCGACTGGATATGTCTAACAATACCATGCATGCCTGGGTGGATGCCACTCCAGGAAACATTGCACCCAGCGATGCATCCGCCATCAATCCATCAGGCACTGCCTTTACGCCCTTTGCCTTCAGCCGGATCCGGTTCAGTGGCTTCGGCCCTGCAGGAGATAAAGCCATGGACGAGATTCGGATTGGCAAAACCTTCGAACAAGTGGCCCCAGCCGGAGTGGCTGGAACATCGCTGCAAGCCTTTCGTGCTGCTAACGGCCTTGCGGCGGACGGTTCCCAGGATCTTCTGACTCCGGCCGGTGACGGTGTTTCAAACCTCATCAAGTTCGCATTCAATATGATCGGTTCCGGACCAGGGCAAGCCGACTCGCTCAATATCCCCAATGTGACTTCCTTCAATGGTACGGCCGGATTGCCGGTGGTGGGGCGTGAGATTGGTACAGGTAAATTGCAAATCACCTACCTCCGCCGCAAGGCCGCCTCAAACCCGGGTTGCACTTATTCCGTGCAGTTCAGCAATGACCTCGGTTCCATCGACCCATGGGCGGTGAATTCACTAGCGACAGAGGTGTCAACCTCCATCGATTCGATCTTCGAGCAAGTTGTGGTGACAGACAACAGCATGAGTGCACGCCGCTTTGCGCGAGTTCAGGTCATCGGAAATTGAAACGGAAAGAGGTGAATGCACTGTGCATCACCTCAATAATTGATTGATAAACAAGAAAAGTCTTAGCTCGAAAGTTGCTTCAAGCAAACCAAGGCAATCCAAAACACATAAAAAACCAATATGAAAACACAGACATCCCTCCTTTTGGCGACGGCTTCCTGCCTAGCAATCACTTCCTCATTGCGGGCAGCGGTGCTCGTCGAAGAGAGCTTTAATTATACTCCGGGAAGCAACCTTGCGGGAGCTAACGGTGGATCTGGATTCGATGGAGCATGGACTGCCAACGCAAGCGACTACACGATCGCGGCAGGCCTTTCTTACTCGGGTTTAGCGTCGTCAGGCGGCTCGGTCTCGGTGGTGGGCAATGGCAGCTGGTCAACCTCCGCCAAGCGCGATTTCACCACGATCAACACCACAACAGGCGTCGTTTGGGGATCTTATCTGGTTCGCCCCGATGTCATCGGTGACGACGGATTTGAGGTCAAGTATGGCGAGGATGACAACATCAACTGGGGTATCGCCAGTGCATTCGGAAATGGTGGTGGAACTCAAACTTCGCTGAATGCAAATTCAAATGATGGCCGCGTCTATGGACCGACTTTAGTGGTCGGCCAGACCCACTTGATCGTCTGGGCCTTCAATGCATCTGCCGCGGAAGTCGATGGGATTTTTCCCGGTGACTTCATTATGTTCTTAGACCCTACCATCGGGACTGATCCGGACAATAGTTCGCCAAATATCTATAAGTATACGGGTGCATCTCCGCAAAGTACCTTGGGCGTGACTCAGATATTCGCGAGAAACACTACAGCTACAGTCGATGAACTCCGAATTGGAGATTCGTATGCGAGTGTGACACCTGCCATTCCGGAGCCTTCTGCGGCAGTTCTTGGTGCGCTTGGAGCCGCGGCAGCCGTCGGCATCCGACGCCGCAAGACCGTTGTTTGAACTCATCGAGGTGAATTCACCCTTCAGCCGGCGCAAACCTTTACCGGTTTGCGCCGGTTTTTTTCAAAACCCAACAGCTTGTTGTCATGAATTTTCCGAGATTCTCCGTTCGTCGATGGCTAAGCACCTGTGCTCTTGGTCTTTTGCTCGCTTCGCAAGTCTCGCACGCCCAGTTCTCTGATGTCGCCACTTCTTCAGGACTCAATCTGAATCACCCCACGCAATCCACACCGGGGCCGGTGCTGCCCGAGCAGCATCTGCTCGAGGAATATGGGACTGGCGAGGGAACTTGTGCGGTTGATATTAACAAGGACGGCTGGACAGATGTGATCATCGCCCGCCGCAACCAACCGTGTTTGGTCATGATCAATCAGGGGAATGGCACCTTCACGGAGGAGGCGGCCGCCCGCGGTCTTGCCACCGTATCGGACATCGGCGGAATCGCCGCCGGAGATTTGGCAAACCGCGGAGTGCAGGATCTATTTATGACGCCGGTGACGGGGGATCGTTACTACCTCTTCGTCAACGACGGCACGGGGAACTTTACCGAGCAGGCGATCGCGAGAAATGCCGCGATGCCCGTGACGACGCATCGGCACAACGGCCAGAGCGTGGGACTGGTGGACTATGATCTCGATGGATTTCTGGACATCCATGTCACCGAGTGGGGCATCAATCCCACGGCGAACAACACCAGCTATGCAGTCCTACTGCGCAACCGCGGGTTAATCCAGCCGGGGACTTTTGACAACGTCACGGTGGCTGCTGGAGTGACCCAGCCAAAGGTTGGCCCGCGGATGTATGGGTTTTCGTCCGTATGGGCGGACTTTGACGAGGACGGCTACCAGAACCTCGCCTTGATCAGTGACTTCAGTAGCACGCAGTTCTATTGGAACAATGGAGACGGCACCTTCACCGAGGGCGCGCTTGCTGCGGGACTCCAACGCAATGACGACATGGGAGTCGCCGTGGCGGATGTGAATGGCGACGGCTTGCTGGACTTTTTTGTCACCTCCATCCAAGTCGGCAACAATCCCTTCAACTCAGGGGACTTCACCTCGATCAACCATCTTTACCTCAATCAGGGCGGGCGTCAGTTCACAGAGTCTGCTGCGGCGATGGGTGTGAAATTCACGGGTTGGGGCTGGGGCACGGCTTTCCTGGACATCGAAAACGACGGTGACCCGGACCTGCTTGCGACTAACGGGATTATCGATGGCAATTCATTTGCCGCCGCTTTGGATGATCCGACCTATCTGCTGCGACACAATGGGACGACTTACGATGACGTGAGTGCTGCGTTTGGCATTACCGATAATTTAATCGGGCGCTCGGTGATGATTTTTGACTACAACAACGACGGGAGAGAAGACGCGCTCATCACCAATGTGGTGGGGCCACGCAGCCTTTATCGGAATGATACACCCGCTGGGTCGAATCATTGGTTGCGTCTTCGCTTTACAGGCACCGCTTCGAATCGTGATGGCTACGGGGCCTTGGTCCGGGCCACCGTAGGCACCAAGAATTATACCAGCCTCTATCATCCCACCAACGCGTATCTTGGCCAACGCGAGCCGCTGCTGCACATTGGTTTAGGTCTCGGCACGCTGGTCGATGAGTTGGAAATCCGCTGGCCCAGCGGCACCGTCCAAACGCTCAACAACGTGGCGGTGGACCAAATTCTGGCCCTCACGGAGCCTGCGGGTGCGGTTGCAGCCCCGGTGATAGTTCAACAGCCCGACGGTGGAACCTTCGCGAAGGACAGCAACGTGACACTCAGCGTCGTCGCTACGGGTGCGCCAGCTCCGGTCTATGTTTGGAACAAAAATGGTGTCCGCATCGTCGGCGCGAATGGCCCTAGCTATACTCTTAAAAAGGTTCATCCGTTTGATGCCGGCAACTACACCGTGGCGACGATCAATCGAGGGGGGACGGAGCTCAGTCAGCCTGCGGCGGTCGCGGTTTCGATCAATCTTTCGCAACACTCTTCGGCTCGTTGGTGGAATGAAGCGTTGCTCGATGCCATTCGTAAGGACGTTCCAAATCCACCGGTGCACGCGAGAAATCTGTACAGTTTGTCCTCTGCGATGTGGGACGCTTACTGGGCGTATGAAGACGGCGCATGGAACCGCACCGCTCCGGCATTTCACCGGGAAGTGGTGCCGCCATCGGCATGGACGCCCAATCGCTCGGCAGCTCAAAACGAGGCAATCAGCTACGCGGCATTTCGCATCCTCTCGGAAAGATTTAAAAATAGCGCCGGCAAAGTGCGAACGACGTTCGGCAATCGCTGGCTGATGCAACAAATGGGCTACGACCCGGATTTCCTTGGCACCATCGGCTCCTCGCCCGCCGCCGTAGGAAACCGGATCGGCTACGCGATTCTTGCCTCCATGGTGAATGACGGCGCCAACGAGGCGAATGGCTATGCCGACGCGACCGGCTACGCTTCTGTCAATGCTCCGCTGGCGACCGCACTTTCAGGAAACACGATGGCGGACATGAACCGTTGGCAACCGCTGGACCTCGCATTCACCGTGACTCAAAACGGAATCGTGCTGCCTCCGGCTCCACAAAAATTTGTCGGCGTCAATGCCCGCAACACCACGCCATTTGCCATCGTCAAGCCCACGCCCACCACCTTGCCCGCGACACTGGATCCGGGGCCGCAGCCGATGATCGGCACGGCGACTCAAGCCCGCTACATGGATGAAGTTGTGGATGTCATCCGCCACTCGGGGATGATGGATCCGACGGATAATGTAATGATCGACGTCTCGCCGGGCGCGCTGCTGAACAACACTCTCGGCACCAACGATGGGACCGGACATCCGTTGAACCCCGTGACAGGTTTGCCATACAGTTCAAATATCATCAAGCGCGGCGACTATGCCCGTATTCTATCCGAGTATTGGGCGGATGGTCCAAGCTCGGAAACCCCGCCGGGACACTGGAACGTGATTTTCAACCAAGTGAATGACCACCCGCTAGCGCAGCGCCGGGTGGGTGGAGTGGGGCCTGAGCTCTCCGCGCTGGAGTGGGAAATCCGTGGCTACATGGCACTCAATGGCGCGGTGCATGACGCGGCCTGCGCGGCTTGGCTGGTCAAGCGTCAATATGACGGTCCGCGACCGATTTCAATGATCCGCGCCATGGCGACCTCTGGCCAATCCTCCCTAACGACCCACCGCACGTATCATCCGCAAGGTCTGCCCTTGGTTCCCGGCCTCATCGAGATCATCACTCCAGCGACTGCGGCACCGGGGCAGCGGCACGCTCACCTTGCGCCATGGGCCGGCAATGCCATCGCCATCAAAGCCTGGCAGGGAAACCCGAGCGACCCTGTCAATCAAATCGGCGGTGTGGGCTGGATTCTTGCCACGAATTGGATTCCCTATCAGCTTGAAACGTTTGTGAGTCCCGCATTTCCCGGCTACGTCTCGGGCCACAGCACCTTCAGTGCGGCGGCGGCCGTCGTGCTTCACGATTATACGGGATCCGCGTTTTTCCCAGGTGGCATGGCATCCCGGACGTATCCGGTGAATACCTTCCTCACGTTTGAAAAAGGTCCGAGCCAAACGACCCAGTTGCAATGGGCGACCTACTACGATGCCGCTGACCAAGCTGGTCTCTCGCGTCTGCTCGGTGGCATCCACGTCGCGGCTGATGATTTTGAAGGCCGCAAGCTGGGCCGGAAACTCGGCGCAAATGCTTACGATAAAATCGAGTCGATGCTCGACTACACGCCGACGAACCTTGCGACGTGGCGCCAGATCAACTTCAACGACCCAGCCAATGCCGGCATCGGGGCGAATGACTCGGATGCGATGGGCGACGGCACGGCGAACCTGCTGAAATATGCCTTGGGACTGGGTGCCTACCAGAGCGCGCATCCTCATCTCCCCACGGTGCGGCTTCAAGGGGATCACTTGGTTTTCGAGTTCACCTGCTATGCGAGTAAGGCCGACATCAGCTATCATGTCGAAGCAAGTTTCGACCTGCTGACATGGACGGAGATTGCCGTCAGCCAAGCGGGTGGCACACCGCAGAGCGTGAATGGCGGCGCACTCGCCATCAGCGAGCTTCCGGCAGGAGCAGGTGGTGCGGTCGTCTCGGTGACGGATGCATTCGTCAAGCAAGGCCCGCTTCCGCGGTTCTTGCGACTCGTCGTGACTACGCCTTAATTTACCGAGCCGGGTTCTATCATGGTTCACCTGCGAAGGCGGGGAATTTTTGTGGTAACTCATCGCGGCAGCAGCTATCCACTTGAATCAACATCGCATGAACTCAGAATCAGTTAAGTCAATCGTCGTCCTTGGCGGCGGCAGCGCGGGGCTAATAGCCGCAATTACCCTGAAACGCCGGCTCCCGCAGATGGGAGTGCGCGTGGTAAGAAGTCCAGAGATCGGCATCATCGGAGTGGGGGAGGGGACCACTGTCCATTTTGGCGAGCATTTTTTCCGTTACCTCGGATTCAATCCTCGCAAATTCTACATGGAAGCCGAGCCGATTTGGAAGCTGGGCATTCGATTCCTCTGGGGTCCGCAGGAAGACTTCTATTACACGTTCTCGCGTGAGTTCGATGAAAGTTACCCAGCCCTTGCGCGCGCTCCCGGTTTCTATGTCGATGATGAGTCGCGCTGGTTGAGTATCACCTCCGCATGCATGGCGGAAGAACGAGCTTTCCCCCGGACACCATCTGGAGCTCCTGACCTCGGCCAACCCCACGGTTTTCATGTGGAAAACATCAAATTGGTGAAGTGGCTCGAGAACACGGCGATCGCCGTTGGAGTGGAAATCACCGAGGGAACGATGCAGGGGGCGAACCGTGACGGCGATCACATCGTATCACTCATCCTGGAAAGTGGCGAGGTGGTGGAGGCCGATCTGTTCGTGGACTCATCGGGGTTCCGTTCGGAGTTGCTCACTAAGACGTTGGCAGAACCTTTCCTGTCGTTCGACGATGCGCTTTTCTGTGACCGTGCGGTGATCGGAGGATGGCCTCGCACCTCGGAACCGATCCGTGGTTATACCACCGCCGAGACCATGAATTCGGGTTGGTGCTGGCAGATCGACCACGAGAATTGGATCAATCGTGGCTATGTTTACAGCTCGGCTTTTATTTCGGATGAGGATGCATTGGCAGAACTCCTCTCGAAGAATCCGCTGATTGCCAACCAGCCTCGCGTGGTCAGGTTCCGTTCGGGTAGGACTGAACGCGCATGGGTGGGAAATGTGGTGGGAATTGGCAACGCGAACGGCTTCGTGGAACCGCTCGAGGCCACCGCGCTGCATGTGATCTGCGTGCAAAGCCGCCGACTTGCCGACACGCTTTCGGCAAGTCTCGGCGAACTGACCGGCAGCCTCCGCGATCTCTTTAACGAGGCGAATGGATCGGCATGGAACGAAATTCGTGACTTCCTCGCAGTTCACTACAAGTTCAACACCCGGCTGGATACGGAATTTTGGAAACACTGCCGTGCGGAGACGGCTTTGGGCGGTGCTGAGAAAATTGTGAAATTCTATCAGGAAAACGGACCGATCGCGTTCTGCAAGGGAATTTACACCCAGGAGGGCAGCCAATTCGGGATGGACGGGTTCTTGGCCCTGTTGGTCGGACAGAGAGTTCCCCACCATAGGCAATACAAGCTTCCGGACAACGAGGCGAAGCTCTGGCAGAAGCATGTCGACGACCTCCAGACGGCAGCAAAAAGAGGATTCACCGTCGAGCAGGCGTTGGCGGCGGTTCGATCCACTTCATGGAAATGGAACGCCGCTCCAGCCATGTGAGTTTGATCTTTATCTGAGCCGAGTCGCGCGCTTTCCATCAACTTTTTGTTTTAATTCAATCTCATGAAATCTCCCGCACCAATTGCCAGCCTCCGTTCCTTATCGGCTTTCGTCGCTTTGTTTTTGATGAGTTTCTCACCCGTAGATGCCGGAGAATCTTATGAAATTCTAACCCTTGGCGACTCCATCACCGGCTTCAACAAATACCAGCAGACGCTAAAGGCTTTGCTCGAAAAGAAGGGCGCGAATTTTAAAATGGTGGGCGCGCTCGGAACCGCCCCCGACCTTCATCAAGGCGTGAGCGGCATCGGCATCAACGGGATCGAAGGCTCGATCATCAAAACGCTTGATGACGCGTTCGGAAGCAGGCCGCCCGCTGCGGGAACTCGTCATGTGGTGATGTTGCAGGCCGGGGTGAACAATATGAACCACGGCTTGGGAATCCAAGGTGCTCAAGCGGAGGGCTATCCCCGGGACGCGGAGGGTCGTGCGATTGCGCCGCAACTCGCAGCAGCGGTGGACGGATCTTTTCTCAATGGGTTGGGCACATCTTTCGGTGCTCCCACCTACGGGACGGAGTATCTCCGAGTCACGGTGGCAAATTTGGTAGACAAAATCGCAGCCCATCCGAGTGAGCCGCTGTTAGTCATGGCGAAAATCCCACCGGTCGGCAGAGGAAACAAGCACTTCAATGCCAACACGGAAAACTGCAATGAGCGTATTAAGGAGTTCAACCTCATTTTAACGGAAAAGATTGCGTCCATGCGTGCAGACGGCAAGAAAGTGGTCTTGGTGGATAACTTCACCGCAGTGAATCGTGACTATGGAACTTCTCCACCTTCCGACTTCGGCACGGAATCGGAGCAGGGCGGGGAGAATGTCGCCGATGGAAAGACCTCTGAAAACAACGGTGACTGGGTTCATCCTCGCAATAATGCACCGCTCTGGGAAATGATGGGTCGGCATTTCTTTGAAGGGCTCATGCAGCTGACCGAGATGCGGTGATTTAAGCAATTTCGATCAGTCGTAACTAATGCATTTTGATTGATTTGAAAAACAGTTAACTGTGCACCAAACCAAAGTTTGCCGGGCTTGAGGGATATCGATAGCAATCAAATCGTTCAGTCGGAAATCCAAATAACACAGAAATGTAGGATGGATACGATTGAAGAGCAATCCGGAAGGAAGCTTCCAGAAATCCAAAAATCCAATGAATCCCAATCCTACCGTAAAGTCGCGCCCATGGCGGACTCTCCAACGAATGATCGGACAACTCACGGCAGGCCTCGCGCTGGCGGTGAGTGTCGTTATGTTAGCGCCGCAGGCTCAGGCACAAACTTTCAAAGCCGTCCCCCTCGACGGTGGTGGATGGACTAGCGGCTTCGCCCAAGCTGATAACGGGCGCCTCTATGCCTACGGTGACGTCTTTGGCGCGTGGCGGTCCGACAACGGTGGGACCAATTGGTCCTACCTCAACTGGAACATCCCCGGCGGGGCGATCGTCGGTTATGGCATGGCCGTCCAGAAGGACAACGCCGATGTGGTCTATTATTACAGTTACAACGCCATTTTCAAATCCACTAACGGCGGCACCACGTGGACCAATATTCTCAGTCCACTTGGCGACAATAACCCGCGTTTCCGTGGAGCTTCGCCGATCATGATTCGTTCCAATAATCCGAACGAAATTTGGTTCGCTGGTCCTCGGAAAGATCTCACCGGCTGGCTTTGGAAGTCTTCCGATGGCGGCACCACTTGGGCCAAAGCCGGTGGCTCCACCTTCGACAGCAACCGGGCCCGCACGCTGCATAACGTTGCCGCCTATGCGAACCAAATCTGGGTCGGCTCGGACTACGGTCTCTACGTTTCGACCGATGGAGGAAATAATTTCACCCAGGTGAGCACCCATCCCGAAGTCGGCATGATCCAGCGCTACACCTCCGGTGCCAATGCTGGCGTTGGGTTGATCACCCGTGGTTCGGTCAATGGTGACGGTGGCGGCGTTTCCCGCATCTCGGCGACGGACTATAGCAATACTTCGACCTTCACTACCACGGCTTCGGTGGGGCAAAGCATCTACTTCGGCTATCCCACGGGTCTGCAGATTTTCTCAGATAACACCGCCTGCGCGTGGAATACTTCTGGCGATCGCCAAGGCTACAGCACCGATGGTGGTTTGAATTTCGCCGTCCGCAACACCACCCTCAACACCAGCGTGGTCCCCATCTGGACGACCGCCGCCATCATGTCTGCCAAGAACCACCCGGACTACGGCACAGATCAGGTGATCGAGATGGGCGGAGATCCTAACAAATGGCTCATTACCGGTGGCGGTGCGGCGATGTATAGCTTGGACAAGGGCCTCTCGTGGCAATACTTCCCGAACGGCAGTGGAATCGCTGCGGTCAAGACCTACCTCGCCGGCGTCAGCCGCTACGACGCGAACCGGATTTACATCCCCGCTTCCGACATCGGCTCGGCGATCGTCACCGACGGCGGTGCAAGTGGGCTAGCTACTCGCAGTTCCTGCAAATTTTTCACCAACTTGCATGGCTCCTTCCGCATCATGGAAGGTCCGGACCTCAATAACCTGGCGATTGCCGGGGTGAACCAAGGTCAGAATAAGAGCATCTTGATGAAGTCGAGCGACGGCGGCGTGAATTGGGCGGAGTTCAATCTTTCAAGCAGCGGCCTGCCCGCCTCCACGGATGGAATCACCAAGGCAGTCATGTCGATCAGCAATGCGAATGATTTCCTCGTGGTGCTCTCTGAAGTGGGCAGTCCCGCCCAGCGCGTTTACCGCACCACCAATGGCGGCAGTTCATTCACCGGGGTTTCCGGTCTGCCCGACAACTCGCCCACCGGCGGTCGTTACGGCCCGCAAAACGCCTTCATCGAGCGCGACGCCACTCAGGCGAATGTGCGCTACTTCGTCGCCCGCGGCCAGAATTTCTACAAGTCCACCGACAGCGGTGCGAACTGGTCCGCGACCACCCATCCCTTCGGCCTTGGTGTTTGGGTGTGGGGTCTTGCTGCCGATCCGATCCGCTCCGACAACCTCTGGGCCGCCGGTGACTTTGGCGGTGTCAAGGTGTCCCGTGACGGCGGATCCACATGGACATCCACTGCGCAATATTTGGACGCCCGTTATGTGTCATCCTGCGACGGGAAAATCGCAGTTCTCGGTAAAGCCAGCGGGGATACTGACGCACGTCTTTACTATTCCAGCGATGACGGGGCAACCTTCACCGCGCAAACGAATTCGACTAACAACTTCCACGGCGTCCAAGGCATCACCGTGGATCGAAATGGGAAAATCTGGGTCAGTTGGAATTCCTGCACGGTCGTCACTCCCGCAGGTGCCGCTCCGGCTGCTCCGGCTTTCGTGACACAGCCCGTCAATACCACTGTGACTGCTGGCAGCAACACCACGTTCACTGTCGGTGCCAGCGGTTCTCCCGCCCCAAGTTACCAGTGGCAGCGCGCGGTCAGTGGCAGCTCGACATTCTCCAACCTCCTGGCTGGCGGCACGTACAGCGGTGTGACTGGCAACTCTCTCACTGTCTCCGGCACGACCGTGGCGATGAGCGGCGACCAGTTCCGCGCGGTAGCGACGAACGGCCAAGGCAGTGCGACCAGCTCGGCCGCCACCCTAGTGGTCACGGCATCTCCTGTGCCAGTCATCAGCAGCGCCCTTACCCGCAGCGGCAACGTCGGCAGTTCATTGAGCTATACTATCACCGCGAGCAACAGCCCCACCAGCTTCGGGGCCTCAGGGTTGCCAGCCGGCTTGAGCGTGAACACCTCCACCGGGGTGATCAGCGGCACTCCCACCGCCACCGGAACCGTGAACACGACCATCAGCGCGACCAATGCGGGTGGCACCGGCAGCGCGACGCTGGTTTTCACCATCTCCGCCGCGCTGCCGTCTGCACCGGTGATCAACAGCGCCCTCACCAAGAGTGGCACCGTGGGCACCGCGATCAGTAACTACACCATCACCGCTACGAACAGCCCTACCAGCTATGGAGCGTCCGGCCTTCCTGCCGGTCTCAGTTTCAATAGCTCCACCGGGGTGATCAGCGGCACTCCCACTGCGGCCGGCACGGTCAACACCACCATCAGCGCCACCAATGCCGGCGGCACCGGCTCGGCGACCTTGGTCTTCACCATCGCAGCGGATCCAGCGGCTCCGGTGCAACTGACCGGCACGATCATCGGCACCACCGGTTCCTACAACAACAGCGGCAACACCCGCGACAAGGCATTCGATAGCAACACCGGCACGTTCTTCGATGCTCCAGGTGCGAATGGCAACTGGGTTGGTCTCGATCTGGGTACCAATTACCAGATCAACCAAGTACGTTATTATCCGCGCCAGGATCTGGGCTATCGCATGAATGGTGGGATCTTCCAAGGCTCCAGCGCTGCGGATTTCAGCAGCGGCGTTGTGACCTTGCACACCATCACCTCGGTGCCGGGAAATGCCTACACCACCGTGGCGATCACCAATGGTTCGAGTTTCCGCTACGTCCGCTACCTGTCTCCCAACGATGGTTACGGCAATGTCGCGGAGGTTGAGTTCTATCGCTCCGGCAGCGGCGGCACCCCTGCGGCTCCTGTCGTCAACAGCGCGTTGACCCGTTCCGCCACCGTTGGCACGGCGATCAGCACCTACACGATCACCGCGACGAACAGCCCGACGAGTTACGGCGCTTCGGGACTTCCCACCGGCTTGAGTGTCAACACTTCGACGGGTGCGATCACCGGCACCCCTACGGCCAGTGGCACGGTGAACACCACCATCAGCGCCACCAACGCGGGCGGCACCGGCTCGGCGAACTTGGTCTTCACCATCTCGGCCGCACCACCGGCAGCTCCCGTCATCAACAGCGCGTTGACCCGCTCCGCCACCGTCGGCACGGCGATCAGTGTCTACACGATCACCGCGACGAATAGCCCGACGAGCTACGGCGCTTCGGGACTTCCGACCGGCCTGAGTGTCAACACCTCGACGGGTGCGATCACCGGCACTCCTGCAGCCAGCGGCACGGTGAACACCACCATCAGTGCCACCAATGCGGGCGGCACCGGCTCGGCGACCTTGGTCTTCACCATCACAGCCGCGCCACCTTCCGCACCGGTGATCAACAGCACCCTAACGGCCAATGGCACGGTCGGCATCGCGCTGACTTATACGATCACCGCGAGCAATTCGCCGACCAGCTACGGCGCCTCGGGACTTCCCGCCGGATTGAGTGTCAATACAGCCACGGGAGTGATCAGCGGAACGCCCACGGCATCCGGCACCACGAACATCACCATCTCGGCCACCAATTCCGGCGGCACGGGCAGCGCGACACTCGTTTGCACCATCGGTGAGGCCAGTGGCTCTTCGGGACTTACCCGGCAATACTGGACCGGAATCGGCGGCACCACCGTTGCGGACCTAACAGGAAACACGGCCTATCCCAATTCCCCAACCGGCTCGGATGTGGTTTCAAGTCTTCGAGTGTCGAACTGGGGAAATCCCAGCGTGACGCAGAATTGGGCGGACAATTATGGCCAGCGCCTCCGCGGCTACCTAACCGCTCCGGCCACCGGTTCCTACACGTTCTGGATTGCCAGTGACGACAGCTCGGAGCTCTGGCTCTCGACCAACGATCAGGCATCCAGCCGTGTGCGGATCGCGACCGTGGTCGGATGGACGAGCGTGGATTCCTGGACATCGCAGACCAACCAGCGTTCGGCAGCGATCACGCTCACAGTTGGCCAGCGCTACTTCATCGAGGTGCTTCACAAAGAAGGCGGCGGCGGAGATCACCTATCCGTGGGCTGGCGCAGACCTGCCGATGGTGCGGGAAGTGCTCCGGCACAAATTGTCCCCGGCTCGGTGCTCAGTCCGCTCGGCTCCACCGGCACCAACATCACACTCGTCAATCCCGGGTTTGAAAATGGTATGACCGGATGGAGCACCTGGGCGAACAGCGTCGCAAACGAGGCTGCCGACTATCAGGAAGATGGAACCTCAAACAGCGGTTCGTTCCACCTCGCCCATTGGATGCCCGATAATGCCTATCAGGTTTATACCTATCAGATTGTCACTGGCCTCACCAATGGCAGCTACACCGTCCGTGCTTGGATCCGGAACAGCGGCGGTCAAACGACCACCAACGTCTCTGCCAAAAACTACGGTGGGTCGCTTCTGTTCACCGTGCTTCCGGTCTCACCGAGCGCGTATCAGGAAGTCGTCGTCAGCGGCATTCAAGTGAGCAACGGGCAGTTGGAAATCGGCTTCTGGTCGGATGCTTCCGCCGGTGGCCAATGGATTGAAGCGGATGATGTAACGTTGGTTCGCGTCAGTCCTTGAGTTTGGAGTGATGGATCTCCTGCCAACGCAGGGGATCGGAATTTCAAGTCCGGAAGCGGAGAGCATCACACTCTTGGCTTCCGGATTTTTCGCTTCCGGATTGCTTTTGGAATTCCAGCAGTCACCCGACTCTAGGGTTTGTGTTCCGGGAGTAATTCCAAATCCACTAGTAGCTTTCCCCAGCGTTCTGGAAATACCTCGTCCGCGCGTAAGGGCCGGCCTTCATCGGTCAGCTCAATTCTGCTTCCCTGCATGGAACTGCCGTTGCTGAATTTGATCTCATAGGAAAGCTTGCCGGACGCATCGCGGAGAATTTTGAAACGCACTCCACCGGAATCAGCGGCTTGATCACTGCGGTAGAAGTGATTCCAGTTCATGGAATTTACCAATGCTTCGCCCAAGTCTCTCGGCAGGATCGACTTCAACCCGATCTGGGTGCGTTCGATGATGGCCGCTGAAGCTTGATCCATTTCACGCAGGTCAAGTGTGGCCTCGGAATCGTTGATCAACTTTGGTTTGAGTAACTGCCGCTCGGTTTGGAAGAGGTCGGTTTTGGTCTGTTCCATCAGTTCTGTGACTTGAGAGCGTTCTTCATCGGTCGCCCCCAACAAAGTCAGCGCTTCTCCCATGGACTGCTCGTAATTTTCGAATCCATTCAAACCGGCCGGCTTGCCGCTGAGGATGCCGACTACGGAGCTGATGGGGATGGAAACTCGGGGTTCCGCAGACTTTGCGGAGGTGGTGCGCTCCGAAGCCTTGGTCTTGGGCTGCCTTCTATCTGCAACCGATGCGCCAAAGGAATCGCGGGTCCGGGACTTTGAGGAACCTGCCGGATCAGTGGCTGTGGGAGCGGCAACTGGAGCAGGCTGAGGCGATGGGAAATGCCTGCCCGAAACGTATCCAAGCGCGATGCAGAATAAAGGAATGACTACTCGGTTCGATTTCATGGGTTGTGGGTCGGGTGAGTTGATGCAAAATCTATCAGTAAGCCGGCATTGAGACTGGCGAGTCAAACCGCCTCCGGACCACGACTGGATCTCATAGATTTTCCAGCGGAAAGCAATCGTTCTTGGGTCGCAGAGTTGTTGCACTGTGCACCAATAAAATGATGCCCTGATTTTGAGTTCGAATTCATGATCATTTCGATGTCACATTCGAAGTTTCCGTCTTCACCGCAGCCCCCAGGTCCCCGCTGGTGGGAGAATGCGGTGGTTTACCAAGTTTATCCGCGCAGTTTCTGTGACTCGAACGGCGACGGTATCGGGGACCTGGTGGGTATCGCTTCCAAACTGGACTATCTACAGACTCTTGGTGTGGATGCGCTGTGGCTGTCTCCGGTGTATCCATCGCCCAATGACGACAACGGATACGATATTTCCGACTTTGAAGGGATTCATCCCGACTACGGCACGCTGGAGGATTTCGACAGATTGCTGCTGGCCATGAAAGCCCGAGGCCTGCGGCTGATCATGGATCAGGTGGTGAATCATACCTCGGACGAACACCCATGGTTCATCGAATCCCGTTCCGCCAAAGAGAGTCCGAAACGGGATTGGTATCATTGGCATCCAGGACGACCGAATCCCGCCGGGGGGCGTCCTCTACCGCCTAACAACTGGAAAGCCGCTTTTGAAGGATCCGCATGGGAATGGGACGTGGCGACCGGAGAATACTACCTTCACCTGTTCTCGCGCAAACAACCCGATCTTAACTGGACAAACCCGCAGGTGCGCGAGGCCATCTTCGCAATGCTCAACCGCTGGCTCGACCGCGGGGTGGATGGATTCCGGCTGGATGTCATCAACATGCTGGCCAAAGCCCCCGGGTGGCCGGATGTTGACCCATCGGAAGGGGATCTGGTAACCGATGAGTTTCTTCCGCTGGGGGCGTTGAGTTGCAATCAGCCCGGAATCCATGAAATGCTCAGGGAGATGCGCGCGCGCGTTTTTGCCGGACGGGACATCGTCACCGTCGGCGAGACCTGGTGCGTTGATCCTTCAAATATTCTCGACTATATCGACCTGGATGAGGGCAGTTTGAATACCTGTTTCACCTTCTATTTTCACTATTGTAAATCCGGCGCTGAACAGTGGAAAAATTTCCAGGCACTCTATGACAAGACCCGAAATCGCGCCCCGCTCACGGTCACTTTGGGCAATCATGATTCGCGCCGCCAGTTGTCCAAATTTGGTGATCCGGAAAACCATCCCCGTGAATCCGCTGTCCTGCTTGCCGCTTGGCTGCTCACTTTGCCAGCCGTTCCATTCCTATTCCAAGGTGAGGAACTCGGGCTAACCGATGCCGTGTTTGATCGGATCGAGGACTATCGTGACATCCAGACCGTTAGTCGGCACGACAAACTGATCGCCGACGGGGTATCGCCGGTAGCCGCTCTGGAGCAAGTAACGTCAGATAGTAGGGATTCTGCGCGCACACCGATGCCCTGGAAATCAGAGCAGGGCGGTGGATTCAGTCGCGGGGAGCCTTGGATCAGGTTGCCGGAATACCATCTCGGCTGTGATGCAGAGACGGCTCTAGGTGATGACGGTTCGATATTGCATGCCTATCGAAAGCTGATTGCCCTACGGTCCACACATCCGTGCCTCCACCTGGATGCGTCATTCGATCCGGTATTCGTTAGTGGGGCGGTCCTGGTCTTCCGCCGCAGTATCGAGTCGCAGAGTCTGCTGGTGATTTTGAACTGGAGTGGGCAGGAACAGCTTTGGCCGGTGACCCGGCCGAAATCGCGATTGTTGTTCGGTTCCCATCCCTCGGTGAGCGAGGAGCAGTTACGCCCTTGGGAAACACTGATTTTCGCCGGAATGACGGATTCCTGACGACATTCACGATTGATGAGTAAGCTGAACGACAAGTTCTGTCCGACAGGTGGCCCGCCATCGGTAATTGAAATTATCGGCCCTTTTGTCAGGCCGCACCGTTGGGCGTTGGCGGGAGCAATCGGACTCAATGCGATCCATGGATTCGCAATCACATTCCAAGTATTTACCGTCGGCTGGCTGGTGGATTGGGTGCTCGGAAAAGGAACAATTCCGGCAGACCTCTGGTCGCGCGTCCTCTGGCTGGCCGGTAGCTATTTGTTGGTCTCGGTCTTTGGCCGGATGCTCTCCTGGCACTTGGGATTCCGGATCTTCACGCGTGTGCGTGAAAAAATCCTTGCCGAACTGCGTGGCCGGTTCTTTAGGCAACTGAACGTGCTTTGCCTCCGTTTCCACACGCAGCGGAGTTCCGGAGAACTCTTCAGCTACCTGTTCGGATCGCCGCTGAACAACATCGTGGGCTTCTATCAACACTGCTCGTCGGGCCTCGCCGGGGCGGTGACGACCATCGCATCGGCGGTTGGGATGCTAATGCTTACCGATTGGGGGCTGACGACTGTCTTATCGCTAACAGTCGTGGCCCAGGTGCTGATGATGGATCGTTTCCGCCGGGCGAACCGTGAGATCCATCTGGATTTCCAAAAGCTGGAATCCACCGTCACGGGCACTGTCGCCGATTTGCTGCGGGGGACGCGGGCGGTCAAACTCTACGCGATGGAACAAGCGATCGAGGGGGAATTCGGCCAACAGGTGCAATTGATTTCGACCAAGAGCTACGAGCGCGATGTAAGTGTTCACATGGCTTGGATGAAGCAGGAGACGCTATCTTACTTGGGTTTCTCGCTCATGCTGGTCGCCTGTGCATGGCGATTCAGTCTGGAAAAAATCACACTTGGTGAGGTATCGATGTTCATGCTGGCCTTCCAACAGCTTTCCGGGCCGCTCACCATCATTTCACAGGCCTTCGCCTTGTGGGGTTCCGCTCAGGCATCCATCGAGCGCATTGGCGAGGTTATGCATACCGCCTCCACCACGCCGGATCCTGTGGGAGACAAGATGCCGGTTCCTCCTGCTGGCGAAATCGAGATGCGGGACGTGTTCTTTTCCTATCAGGACCAACCGGTTCTCAAAGGTGTGAGCTTCCGTATCCCCTATGGGCAAAGCGTGGCCTTGGTGGGTCCTTCCGGATCGGGCAAGAGCACCATCGCCCAGCTCCTCCTGCGTCTATACGATCCCAACTCGGGCCAAGTCCTTTTTGGAAATCAAGATCTGCGTCAATGTGCCGGTGCCGATGTCCGACGCAGGTTCGGCGTCGTGCCCCAGGACCCTTTCATTTTCCGCACCACCATCCGGCAGAATCTTCGCGTCGCGGATGCGCGTGCTGACGACGAAGAGATCAAACAAGCCTGTCGCCGGGCAAATGCGTGGGAGTTTATTGAAAAGCTCCCGGATGGCTTGGACACCCAGGTTGGCGAGGGAGGATCGAGCCTGAGCGGCGGGCAAAGGCAGCGTCTTGCAATCGCCCGGGCTCTTTTGGCGGATCCGCCGGTGTTCCTGTTTGACGAAGCCACCAGCGCACTTGATACGCTCAGCGAGCAACTCATCCAGGAAACCGTAAGAACTGTTCGCTCCGGCCGCACCGCCATTATCATCGCTCACCGCCTCGCTACCGTTAGGGATTGCGACCGTATTTTGGTGATCGACGATGGCGTTGTGAACCAAGACGGCACCTACGAAGACCTGATATCCTTCCCCGGTCTATTCCGGAATTTGGTCCAAGGCCAGCAGCTCAAAGTGTGACGATCTGCTGCTTCCATAGTCCCGTGAGCTGGGTGTGACTCAATCCGCATCTGCTGCTGACTTCTCCCGCGTTCATCGTTTCTTCATTCCATGATAGGTTGAGTTTCACCATTTTTCGACATCGACGGTTTTTCCGGTGCGCAGGCTTTCCGCGATGGCATCCAGACAGGCGATGGTGTTGAAGTTCCCAATCGGGGTGTTGAAGCGTGGCACGGTGCGGGATTCGACCGCGTTCACAAAAGCGAGGAGCTGGCGTACGAATGTGTCGTCGTCGGCGTTTCCAGTGTCCAGAGCCTCGACCCAGCCTTCATGTTGGTGATGCCACTCGCGGGTCATCGCGCCGGAGAGTGTCGCATAGCGCAGCGAGCCACCCATCTCCATGATGCTGCCGCGGCTGCCGTGCAGAGTGAATCCATCCATGTAGGCCGTGCGCGGTGCCAGTCCGTTGGCATGCAGCGTGCCTGTGGCCCCGTTGCTCATCCGGAACAAGACGCTGGCTTGCGACTCGGCTCCGTTAGTGAATGGGGAGTCGAAGCGGCCGATCGCCGTGACTTGGGAGAAATCAACTCCACTGAGATGGCAGACAAGATCCAAGCGGTGGATACCGAAGTTCGCGATCACTCCGCCACCAGCTTTAGTCCCGTCCAGTGCCCAGTGTTTGCTATTCCCTCCAGTGTAAGCGTCAATGTTGACCTGCACCACGACGTCGAAACTTCTGAGCTCCCCGAAGTGATCGGGCGACTCCTCCAGCCATTTCCTGGTCGCCGTGACGGGCATCCCGAACCGCCGCATCTGGCCCGCCATTAGAAGTGTCGAACGGCGATCTGCGATGGCATGGAGGTCGCGCAATTCAGAGGCGGAACAGGTGATCGGTTTCTCGATCAGGCAAGGAACTCCGGCTTCCAGGAAATCCTTCGCGACGGGATGATGGAGAAAATGAGGCAACGCGATCACCGCGGCGTCGGGCTTGCCTGCGCGCAGAAGCTGCCGATGGTCGGTGAATACCGGAATATCCCCGGCGTGTTCTGCGGCAAGGGCGCGGGCGGCAGGTTCGTGGCTGCTGCAGACTGACGCAAGCGCCAATCGTCCCGGGTAAAGATGGATTGATCGGGTGTGGGCACGACTGATAGAACCTGCGCCTATCATCGCGACTTGGAACGCGCGCAGAGATTGCAGAGCGGAACTGGGCATGGCGAGATTTCAACAAACTTTGGAAGCCTCTCGCTAGACATTTCTAGGCGCCTTTTCTATAAACCCTTCCATGCATCGAGAGATACACACAAATCCAGATTCCTCACCCATGAGCGTCAGGTCCATTGCGGGAATCAATTGGCAACGCGAGAAGGCGCCACACGTTCAAAGCGAGGTCTTCCATGGAGCACATTACCAAGGTAACGCGAAAACCGGAATCGCGGTTCTTCTGGTTGGATTATCCGCTCTTCTCTCGCCACCTTCGGGAGCCGTTGAAACGTACATCCTGCACGCTTCGAAAGCCGCATTGACTGGCAGTCTTGCGCTCCAGGGCGAAAAAGAAGCGGCTTCAATTCATTTCTGGAACAAGCCGGAGGATACGATCACCTGGACTTGGGCCGCGCCGAAACCGGGTCGCTATCGCGCGGAGCTGAATTATTCACTCCATCCAGCCATGCAGGGTGGCAGGATTTCACTCACTGCCGGAAACCAACGAATCGTAGCGCCAGCAGCGACCACGTCAGCGTGGACTGAGTTCAAGACCTTCCCGCTTGGCGTCCTGAGTGTGGAAAGGGGCGGGGACTTGGTGGTTGCTTTACAGGCAGCCCAGATGCCTCAGAACGCCTCCCCAGCGATGCCCGACGTGCTATGGCTCTTACTGACACCATCAGACGCGCCCGCCACTTCGGAGAGCGTGCGGCCTTCTACGGAGTTCAAGGGCAAGGCTCTTTTCAACGGTACCACTTTCACCGGTTGGGAAGGGGATCTCCGGCAGTTTCGCATCGCAGACGGTGCGATCATCGCGGGCAACCTGCAGGAGCCGAATCCACGGAATGAATTTCTCTGTACGACCCGCGAATACGCCGACTTCGAACTGCGGTTCGAGGCCAGGGCGTGGAAGGGCAGGGCGAACGGCGGCGTCCAGTTCCGCAGCCATCGCGTGAAAGACACCCGTGAGGTGAGCGGCTATCAGGCCGATTGCACACCAGGTTTATGGGGGGGAGTCTATGATGAAAGCCGGCGACGCACCTTCCTGGGCATTCGACTGAATGCCCAAGCGACTTTAGAGACGGTCAAGCCTGCGGATTGGAACCACTGCGTCATTCGCTGTGAAGGCCCGCGCATCCGTGTCTGGGTCAATGAATTAATGACTCTCGACTACACGGAAGCAGACGCCGCCATTCCGCGCAGCGGCATCATCGCCCTTCAGATTCACGAGGGCGGGCCAGCCGAGGTGTCCTACAAGGATATCATGATTCAAGACCTATCCACCTTCAAATGAGCGCCGATAACCTTTCACGACGTTCTCCTGCATCGTAGCCACATCGCTATTTAGCGGATAGCGATGCACTGCGCCCCGGACCTTGATTACGCCACTTTCGCGCTTCTCCGTCGACCTCAATCAGGGAAGAACCTTACCAAGGCCGCTCCCCGGTGACATTATGCATGTTAGTCATGCTCGACCCTTCGAGAAAGGCGACATTAAAGAAGTCGTCTGAGATCGCAATGTTACGCTGCGGGAACCGACCCCAAAGACTAGAGCGGGACGGAGGATGATTTTGATAAAATACGAAACATGACTCGATCTGATTCAAATAGATTGCGTCCAGTCATTTCACTTTATTACGCAGAAGCTCTTTCGCCTTTTTGATAGCTTCCATTCCCGCCGCGTCAGGCACCGATGGAAGAAGTTTAGATGCCTCAACTTTGGAAGAATCGTAGAATGCGAGTGTCCGCCTCATTCCCCTTACATAGGAGACAGCGTGAACAGTTCTATTTTTGTTTGATTTGTAAATTTTCACCAACATGGGTGTTTCATTAAAATGTTCATCTAATACCTTTACCGTATTTTCACTCGAAAACTCGAACTCATTTAGGTATGAATTGTCATCACCATCTGAAGTTTCAGACTTAGAACCTCGGTAAGAATAGCCGAATACGACCAGATAACCTTCAGCAATTTGGAGAGATATTCCACCATCGCTCTTTAGTCCTACCACATACCCTTTCCAGCCTTTGCCGATTATATCATTGAACTCGGGCAAACTTTGACCTTCAGTTTCAATTTTTTTCATCATTTTTGGTGAAATCTTCTCACCAAGTAGCCCGAGAAGGTTTGCATGCTTGAATTCATCATCTAAACGATCCTGAGACAGTCCAAATGGAGTGATACTATTCACAGTTTCGGGTGACCGATTCTCTATTGGGAGAGTTTTATCAGTCATGCCAACAGGAGCTGATGCACGTTGCTCTTCCTTCTTTTCACAGGCGCTAAGTGCAAAAAAAGACAGGATGATAATAATCGAAAATTGGCGATGGGGTGTGAATTCATTCATGGGTTAATTGGAAGATCGTTTGATTTCATAGTCGCCTTGAAGCCGGTATGCTCCAGTCCTGCGGAATCCCAAATCCAAAGCTCCCCGGCGGTAAGTTTCGCAGTAACATCATTACGAATGGCAGCCGTATCAGGAAAGCCGAGGAAGTTGGAATGAATACAAGTCGCTCCTATTGCATTGTTATGAAGATCCATGGTTGCCTCGTAAGCCCAATTGTTTCCACTCGTGAAATTATCGTATTCGTGAGCTTTACCTAGCAGTTTAGCCATTACTGGATTTATCAGATTCAGAGATGCGCAATTAGCGATCCAAGAACTGTGGCGCAGAGCATTCCGCACCGAGGGCTTCCCTGCATAGGCGTCTGACCAAGCAGTTTCAGATGTGCTGTAACTTCTAGCAAACGCTGCGCCCACCAGCGCATCAGCAGGACCATGAACTACAGCCATCACAGCGCCCCAGCCGACATGACCGAGAGTTTCAACATTCGGCACATCAACGAAAACTTTGAAAATTTCACCCCCAATTGTAACTTGGACTTTCTTTACTCCAAAATTTCCAGGCCAAGAAAGCCTTGGAGTCTCAAGTGTATTTGGTGCTGGTGCGGAATGCCCGTCTATCAACCAAATAACAAAGTTTCCAATGAGCAGGATTTGTTTATTCACTCCTCTATGCCACCGAATGTGCAGAACCTTGTCAAAAAGGATGCCTGAAAATTCCAGTGCTCAGTGCACTGGTTATGCGGGGTTAGTCAAACTTTCAGATATTCCTCCGTTGCGATGAGGTAAACGGCGGCGCTGCCCCAGTTGTAATCTGCAAATCCTGCGGCATCAAAATGCTTTACCTGTGATGCAATGTTCTCGGGAAAGCCGGAGGAACGGGAGTAGGCGGCAAGTGTGCGGCGGGCGGCTTCCTTGGCTTCTTTCACATAGCCGTGGCGGACGAGGGTCTGGAGGAGCCAGTAGCTGATATGCGGCCACGCGCGGCCACGCCAATAACCTTTCGGGTCGTATTCCGGCTCGTCGTAGGCGACGGAGGGGAAGGGGATCTCACCGAAGAACTGCTTAGGATCAAGCAACACATTTTCGATGAGATCCCTGACGGCCGCCTCAGGGACGTTCATGCCTGCGAAGAGTGGCCAGAACATATAGAACGTTTTCACGCGGCGGTGGCTGCGGGTGTGGTGATTGTAGTCCCAGAACCTTCGCTCGTCTGGCAGGTAGCAAATTTCGAAGAGGTCTTTCTCCAATTGGGCGGCACGCTGCCGGAAACGGGTGGCTTCCCAGCCGAGGCCTTGCTGCTCGGCGAGTGCGGCAAGGTGGTTAGCGTCCCAGAAGAGAAAGCTGTTGAGGGCGACGGAGGCGACAGGCGGCAGCCAGCCGCAACCGGTGGTCGCATCAAGCGAGGCATAGGGATCCCAAAGAGGTGAGTTGTCGCAGACTTGGCCGCTCCAGCGGTACTCGGCGAGGCCGTCGCTGTCGGTGTCGCTGTAAGTTTGCCAGAAATCGTGGTTGCGGACGAGCTTGGGGTAAATTTCCGCTAGAAATGCTGGGTCGTCGTGGCGTTGCAGATAGGAGCCGACAGCCCAAGAGGCGACGGGAGATTGGGGGGCTTGTTGGGCCATGCGCCCCTTCGGCGAGTAATTGAATTTCCTCTCCGGGGATGAGCCGTCGCGCTTATCAAACCGGACGAACGCGGTGCGGATCGCTCCGCGGGCATAATCCCGGTGAAAGTCCGCGATGGCGACGGAGCTGAACAGCGTGTCCCAGAAGAAGGTGCAGGAGAAATCCGTATTGTCCGCGGTGCAGAGGCAGGCGATGTGATCGCCGAATTCTCCATCCAGACCGCGCATGCCGTTGCGGAGAAGCGTGTAGCGGGCGCGCCACGCCTTGAGCGCGAGCGCGGGGCTGGCAGCCGCGGGAGGATGATCGAGATCGATGGCTTGGGCGAAACGGGTGCGTGCTTCTTCGACGGTTTTGTTAAAATCCAACGATGCGGGATCTGTGGCGGGCCATTGGAATTCTCCCTGCCCTTCGGTGGTGAAATTGAATTCCAGCAGGAACTGGAACGCAGCCGATGCTCCTGGCTCGAGCACGAGTGGCGAAGTGGATCGGAACTTGTAACAATGGTCGGTCGTGGAGGTGACAGGCAGGCTGTAATCCCTTGCTCGCAACCGCACCGCAACCTCGGGCATGTCGTGGCGCGGCGCTGAGACTCGCAGTCCGCCAACGACGCCACCGGGAACCGTATTGAGAAATGGCTTGCGGGGAATCGCCTCGGTTCCGTGGAAATAGGGAACCATGTAAAGTTCATGTTCATCGGAGATCCTGCCCTGCCAAGAAGGATCAAGCGTCACGCTTTTTGGCGAGTGATTGATAAAAACAAACTGGGAAACAAGTGTCCTTTCATCCCTGAAGACGTGGCGGGCTTCGACATCGATGGTGCCTTCCGTGACCGGAAGCAGCGATTTCTCGATAGTCATCCAAGGCAAGCACTCCAGATCCTGACGCTGGAGGGAGATCGAATGATCACCTTCATTGAGCCAAAGCTGAAGCGTGGGATGACTGACGTGATAGGTTGCCAGAGTGGCACGCGGACAGGCGGGGCCGATTCCCAGCGGTGCCAAGGCGGGGAAGGCGACACCGAATTGCGCGAACGCGTCGCAGAACAGGTTATACTTGTCCCCATGATGGCGGACATCGTGACGGACGAGGTTCCTGAGTCCGAGGTCGAGAATGGGATGAGGTGTCATGAAAAGGAAGTTGGGAGGTCCGGAGTCAGGCGGCGGAGGTGATACGTCTGACCGGCTTGAGTGGGGAGGATGAGCGTGGGCTCACTCCTCGATACACCATCGAGCGTCCACGAATTACCTAACGAGTGGGCGAGACGCAGCTCACACCCGCGCAAGCTGTGGACGGTGATTTCATCCGCACGGGCATGACGGAACTTACCGTCGAAGACGAAGCCGCCCTCTGCCCTGACGTGGGAAAATGCAAGCTCACGCCAGCCCTTGGGCAGGCGGTCGGCGATTTGAATGAGATCTTCGCGGCACGAAATCATTAACTCAAGAATGGCGCTCAAGGTTCCCATCGCAGCATCCATTTGCATGGTCTCGTAGTAGAGGAAATCCGCACCCTTGCGATGGTCGGGCCATGCGAGGGAGCCGTCATCCCACGCGAAGATGCCAGCGCTGTTCGCATTGTGCAGGGTCGCGTGGCCTTCGTTGGTAAAGGAGTCGCAAACGAGATTCAGCCAGCTCCGGGCAGCATCGGGAAGGCCGCAGCGGGAACAGATGATCGAGGCCCATGGCAGGCACCACCCGGTCCAGTTTCCCGCGCCTAGGGTATTCCAGCGGTTGAGGCTGCGGGCGACAACCTTCTGATGTGCCGGGTCGAATGGGCCGATGGTGCAAAATGGATAGATCGATGAGAGGTGGCTATGATGTCGATGGCTTTCCGGCAGATCTTTGTGTTCCCATAGCGCAATACGCTCGGCGGGGGAACCGATCCACCCATAGGAGCCGTCGCTCGCATCCACCAATGTGTAAGGCGGTAGGTGAGCGGCGACATCCGCCCAACGCGGGTCCACAGGCAGGCCCAGCACGGACGCAGCCGATTGCAGGTGGCGCACCGTCGAGTGCAGGGCGGCAAGTTGGAAACTGGCGTCGCGGCCCCAGCACTCCCGGCGTTCGGAACCACCGAACTCGGGACTCACACTGACGGGCAGGCTGAAGCGTTTTGAGCCTTCGGCATCGGTTGTGGTTTCCAGCATGGCATGGTATCCCAGAAAGGCACCACGGAGCATCGGCCAGGCGACTTCACGGAGCAGTTCGGTGTCTCCCGTATGGAGGAATGCCTGATAGGCCATGCGCCCCATCCATGCGATGCAGGCTTGGTCGATGGTTCCGGCCCAGAATACGCCCATCGTCTGACAGCGATCGTCCACGGCGTGTGGCAGGAGCATGGCATCAGGCACCCCATAGAACCCCTCGCCGAGGGCGCGTAGTCGTGGGAGCCAGCTCCGCAACAGGTCCCAGAGCGGTCGCATTTCCTCGGCCTGACCAGTGGCAAGCGCCGCTCCGTAAACGAGTTGGACATTGATATTGAAATGATAGTCGTTGCTCCACGGCGGAATGGCAGTGTCTTCCATCCACGGGCCCTGCAGGGTGGCGGCGGGCGCTTGTCGGCGGATGATGCCGGCTTGTCGATAGAGGCCGAAATCAAAGGCTCTCTCCAGCGTGGCATCCGGGAGTCTAACTCGAGCGGTCTTCTCCCAAAAGCGCGTCCAATACGCCCTGCAGTCGGAGATGGCCGCGGAAATGTCGAAGTTGGTCAGGCTGGCCTGTAATTCCCGGGCACTTTCCGTCCCTAGGGCTGTGGCAAGGATGATCCGGTTCTCATTTCTTTGCCACGCGACGGCGAATGGCGCGTCGGTAGGCAGGGTTTGCTGAAATCCGCCGCCGTCGACCTGATGATTTTTCCATGTCTCCGGCGGAGCGATGCCGATCTCCGCCATGGCATTTTCCCGCACAAGATCGTAGGCAGGGCGTAGTGCAATACCGAGGCTCGCGATCAGCGACGCCTCGCCATCGATCCAACAGATTTCACCTTGGGTAGTCTGGCGAATACTGAGGAATCGCGGCTCAGGATCGTCCTCATGACGGGCAATGCTCACGATCACTTCGGCAGTTGCTAGATCAAGCGTTGCTTCTATCGGACGAAATCCATCAGGAAAGGAAATTTCCAAGCGCCCGCCTCCCATTTGTTGAGGGAATGTCGAGCCGCTGGGGCGCTCGGGGAAGAGTGCTTCTAAAGCCCCGTCATCCTCGGTTTCGAGCGCCGTGCGCAAAACTGAAAAGGTGGTTCCGGGCTGGAGATCGAGGCCGCCGCGATGGTCCCAGAACCCCGCGCGAGCAAATGTCACCAGCAAGTAGGATCCACCCCAGATCAGCAAGCCTTGAACGCCGTTGCCGAGAGGCACGCCCGTGTGCGGGCGAGGCAGAGGAAAGTGCCACGTGAGCGGTGCGGGTAGGTGAATCATGAGTCTGATAGTTCGACTTTCCCGGGCCAGATAGCGAGGGAGATGAAGATAGCTCCCGTAGCGATGAAGGTGAAACCGGCAAGTGCGATGAGCGAACCACTGCCCCATTGCGCGAAAAAGCCCTCGCAGAGTCGGCTGAACCATGCGAGCCAATCTCCGTTTGCGGAACCGGGAGTTGCCATCAAGATCGCTTCTTCGGGATTCTTCCTGTCATAGTAAACCAGACAGTCTTCATACAAGCGAAGAGCAAGTGTGGGGCCGCCATGACGACCGATATGCGAGAGACGGGCGATGTTCTGACCGTCCCCAGAAAAACCAAAAACTGGTAGAAACTGGGTTTGGTAAGGCTCGGCAAAAAGGTAGAAATCCTTCTTCTCGGGGGTAACCGCCGCGCCGTCACGGAGGTATTCATATTCCACCAGAGTGTCTCCCTTTCGTTTGGCAACGGCATCCGCATCCGAGGAATCAAAAACCGCGCGAACCGTCACGGTGCCCGGTGAAGGTAGATCTAGCAAATGGATCTTCCCGTCGCGCAGCTCCATGACGACAGGCACTTTTTCCAGATTCAAAAAGGCGTGGATGGTCTCTGTCTTTTCGACCCGTAAGACTCTTCTTGGATCATCCAGGCGGCGGCCTTCGCGCAGCAATGCCCAGCGGATGATCTCCGCCTTGCCATGCAATGCATCTGCAAGCACACGCCGCAAGTCCTGCGAGAGCGGTGACGATTCGGGGGCGGTAGCGGCGTCGAGTTCAGCGGGTGTCAGCGCGCGGTTGTTTTCGTCAGAGGCGGAGACCAGCGTGTAATCTCTGTAACGGGCTTCAATTCTGCCTCCATCTGCGAGGCCGAGTATCAGCTTGGTATCCACACCCGTGAGGAGGTCACTTCGGTCGTGACGCTCGAGTGCCATGCCAACAATACGTCCTTCTGCGGATTGGCCACTTAGCCGCAATTTCGCGTCCCGCCAACTCCAGAGCATTGCGGTCAAGAGCAAGGCCAAGCCGCAAAGCGGGAAAATTGATAGGACCGCGATACGTCTCATGGCTTGACCAAGGTGTTGGGAGCTTCCTCCACGGGGTGAAACTCGTCGATCCCGAGCGGTTTAATCTTCCCGCGCTTCACGAGGCGCGCGAAATAGAGTAAGGAGCCACAGCTCATCACGTTGATGAGGATGATGAAAATATAAGCGCTGAAATAGTCAAACTTTCCTTCCGGCATGAACCATTTCGAGTAATAGGTGACCCAAAGTCCGACGCCATTGAGCGTGATGACACGAGTGATGCTGCGGACGAGATTCATCCCTGCTTGTGCCGTGCCCATGTTATCGCGCGGAATGTAGTCGAAGAGGAGCGGTTGGAGTGCGATCCCCGTAAGTTGACTTGAGATTGAAAGAAACTGTCCCACCAAGATCAGGTGAAAAATGGAAGCTCTGCGATCAGGCAGAAAATACTGCACAAAGCAAAAGAACAAAATCTGCAACCCAATGGTACAGGCCACACCGAAGGAAAACATTTTGAGCCGGTCAAAGCGATCCACCACCAAGCCGATAAGCGGGATCACAAAAACCAGGTTAATGACGCCACCGACGAATACATTCGTCCCCATATCCTGAATGGAATAATTCCACTGATCTGTCATCAGCAACATTTCCATGGGACCAAGACTGCTCTGGAGGAGCGAGGTGGCGAACGCCAGAAAGTAAACCGGCCATAGTGTCTTCTCAGTGAAGAGATTCAGGAAGACACCCTTCACACCCGTGCCTAGCTCAGCCGGAGGCGGTAGTCTGGGCTTTACCTCCCGCACGAAGAAAATCATGAACAACAGGCAGAAAATCAAACAGATCGCGCCCCACCAGTAGATTAATTCTTCGCCCCGAAGCGTGATGCCGGATGATTTTACGACATCGTCGAAACGGCCGCTAATGACGATGGCAGAAAGCATGATGATCGCATTGAAAAACCAAGCGCCGATGGCGGATGATCTACCGCGCTGCTCGGGAGGAATCAGCTCCATGATCAAGATATCAAAGGTGGCACCTACGTCCCAGAAAATGAACCAAAGCACCACCATGACGGCGACCGGAACTGCTCCGCCAGCGAGCGGCATAAGCATAATGACCACCGCCATCACTGCAAAGGAGGCGATGACAAACGGTAGACGACGGCCGTGACGTGTCCAGATGCGATCACTGTAATACAAGCAAGGCGTTGCGATCAGTAGGTTGAAAATCACATCAAGACTCGAAATCGAATTGATGATTGCAGGGGAATCGATGTATTTCCGCATCGTGAATGTCAAACTTGCCGATGCGAACAAAGCCAGGATCCGCGCTGAACTTACAAGCTGAAGTAAAACGATCCATCTCCAGGGGATCCTTTTGTGCTGGGTTTCGATGACGTACATGGTGTGAGCTGACTAATTGATGAATTAGATTCGAGACTCCATGCGCAGAATGACGAAGGAAATGCCACCCATCACGAGCCGAGATCCCTCAATTGCGGCGTGTCTGCCAATGACGATTGTCGATCCCTCGAAGCAAGGTAGATCCACGCTGCGTGGGCATTCGCCAGGATTGATGGCAACCGCGTAACTGCTGTTACTGTCGCTGCGTTCGTAGATAAATGGGTATTTACCCGCCTCCGCGTAGAGGGGGCGGAACGCACCGTCGTTACCCAGCGCGGGACACTGACGCCGCAGGGCAATGAGCTCGCATGTGAAGTGGAGGAGTGAATCCTGTCGGGCAAGTTGATCGGATACAGTGGGGGCGTCCTCCTCTGGATCGACAGGTAGATAAAGAGATTCTGACGGTGCGCTAGAAAATCCCAAGTTCGGCGAACTTGAGTCCCACTGCATGGCAGTGCGGTTGCCTGTGCGCCACATGGAACCTTCTTTCTCAGCAAGTCCTTCGATGTTTCGCATACCAATCTCGTCACCATAGTAAAGGAACGGTACACCTGGCATGGTGAAAAGCATGGCATACAGTACTCGCAGATCGTCTGGATCGCGGCCACGGCTGGGGCGCTGGAAATCATGGTTGCCTGTAGGGAGCGAGATATACCCGCGGCCTTCGGTAGCGTTGAAATGCTTCAGATAATTATCGAGGAACAGCAGGATGTCTCCTTCGCCGGAGCGCTCGAAGAAGACATGGGGAATGCGGCTTTTACCCCGGAGCTCGTTGGGAGAGCCGATGAGATGAGAATAGGCGCACTCGCCGAAATGAATCATGAAATCAACATGATAACCGGCATCGATTGCCTGGGTCGGGTTGCTCCATTCCGCGATGAGCACCGCCTCAGGATAATCGTGGTCGAACCACGCGCGGAATCCCTGCCAGAGCCGGCGGAGTGCGGCGGGATCGGCTTTGCCCTTGATCAGCGAGGATGCCATGTCCACGCGGAATCCGTCGCAACCGAGATCGAGCCAAAATTGCATGATGTCACGCAATTCGGTGCGGACGGCGAGGCACGCAGGATGCTCGGGTGGAAGCTCCCATGGCCTTGATGGATCTGGTTCATTGTATCCGAAGTTCAGAGCTGGCTGGAAATGCAGGAAATTCGCGACGTAGTGCTCACCTGATTCGGTGATTGGAGTGTCATCGCCGAACATTGGCTTTTGGGGTTGATCACCGGTGAAGATGTAGTGGTTCCTGCGGAGATCCTGCTTGTGCTTGCTAGCCGCTTGAAACCACGGGTGTTCATCGGACGTATGGCCAGCTACGAGGTCCAGTACGACTTTAAGGCCTAATGCGTGGGCCGCTTCGAACATTTCGATGGCATCTTCATTCGTGCCGTATCGTGGTGCGATTTTGCGAAAGTCAGACACATCGTAACCCGCATCTCTGAAGGGTGACTCGAAAATCGGACCTAACCATAGCGCATCAATCCCGAGACTTTTCAAATATGGCAGCTTGGAGATAAGTCCCGGCAAGTCGCCAATACCGTCACCGTTGGAGTCCGCAAATGATTGGGGATAGACCTGATAAAATACAGCGGTGCGGAGCCAAGCGGGAAGCGATGCGGAGTTTTTCATTGGGTGCTTTGAGTTACCAGCGGGTGTAGCGGGCCGGGTCATCACCCATTTCCTTATCGGTGAGGAAGCCGGGGACGTAAACCGATGGGCGTTCGCGCTTTTTCCGCAGCTCAAGACGCATGGAAAGGGGAGTGCCGGGAGCGCTGAATCCACCGCCGCCGAATTGGTCGAACAGGCGGATGGCGATGGTGTTCTCGGTGCCGGGTTTGATCATCCAAGCGGGAATCCGGTAGGAGCGGGGGGCACACCATGCTTCGGGATCAGCTTTGCCAGTGGAGCCGACCTTGGTGCCGTTGAAGTATGTTACGTCGTGATCGTCCATCGCCCCTAAAACCAAGGTCGCATCGCCCATGCCATGCCACTCTGGGGGTATGGAGATTTTCCGTCTCGCCCACAGGCTTCCATCGGTGGCTTGCCAGTCGATCTCACCGATCTGCTCCATTGCGGGAAGTCGCACGAGGGGCCATGACGAGTCATCAAACTCGCCTTTGGAGGGCGCAAGGCTTTTCGGTCCCGGGTCGATATTGGCTCCGGCGACGGAAGGTGCACCTGGGAAAGTCAGCTCAGAGAGGACCTTCCAATCTCCTGATAGGTCGATGGGAACGAAGGGATCGGGAGTGAGCTCGAAAAGCAGATCATCGCCTGAAAAGGTGGCACCCATATTTGTTAAAATTTGGGAAAGTGCACGGGTCCAGCGCCATTCGCTGAAGCGGTAATAGGGGCGTTGTTTCGAGTTCAAAGAATCCGGCATTCCCTGAAATGCGATAATCACACCGTTTCCGGAACTCATCCGTCCCAACAAGCCATTTGCTGCGACTGAAACAGCGATCGACGGCTGAATCAAGCTAAGTTCGTTGTCCGTGCGGAGGCGGAGGTCTGATCGAGAAATACCCCTTAGCTCTGGCCAAGCTGGTAGTGAGTCCGAGGAAATGGCACCATACATGGCCTTGCGGGTGGTGATGCCCTGAGGAAGGTTTTCCGCATCGAGTCCGAGGAATAGAATCCGCGTTCCAGCCGCCAGCAAACCCTGGGTTTGTTCATTCGTTAGAGATGAGCCGGGGCCGGCTACAATCAAGCTACCCGCGGGAGGTGACGCTGTAAGTTTTGAGAAGACGAGTCCGGAAGCGGTCAGCCAGGTTTCAGTCGGTGTATCACCCGTGTAAAAGACAGCCCTACGAGGCTCTGTCGCTGCGGTGGCGGCAGTCTCGATCACGCGCCGGGTGAGTTGATCCACCATGGGTTCGGGTCGCTCCTCGAGATCCAAGCTGCAATTGATTAGATAGCCGCTGCCATAGCGCAGTTCCATCAGTGGCGAGTATGCCATATCGAACTCGCCTTCCAGTAATGGAGTCCACCCGCTGCGGTGGGGCTTTTCCCACGCGGCACTGCTCACACTTCCCCGCGAACCCACGCGGTAGCCGTAGGCCGGGTATCCCCGGCGCAAAGCACTTTCGGCCAGATTGTCGGAGTTCCGGGGAGGCAGAAGACTACCGGAACCCGCCCAATCACTGAAATCGACATGATCGAATCCGGCGATGAGCGGATGATCTTTTTGAGTTTCCACAGGCCAGAACTGACGGTTGATCCACTGGTGGACACGTATGCCACCCCGCTCACGGAGTAGCTGTGGATCTTGAGAAAACAAAACGGCGTGCGCACCCTTTTGAATGGCGGAACGGAATGCATTCCGATCGAATCCGGGGCTGCTCATACCACGGCGTCCGATCACAAGAACGGTCCCCGCGGGGACGGCCTGGCCATTCCATAGTTCCGGTGTGAAGCCGGCGCGGTGAAGAAGAGCGGATGTTTTTCCTTCTGGATCAAATATCCGGATCGGCGTGATTTTTCCGAGTTCAGGAAGGACTGGCAGAACGCGCAAACTCGCCTCGTCTGTGAGAGTCCGGAGGGATTGTGGCTGTCCGAAACGCACGGATAACTTGAGTTGAAAGTCCGTCTTCGCCGCCACGTCCGGGGCTGGAAATTCGATGGGAAGGAAGGCTTTTTCACCGACGCCAAGCGTCCCTTGGAGAGTTTGCGCTTGAGCCATTCCGGGCACTTCCCATTCCGCACTGTAAGGTTGCGGCGTTCGGCCATCGTTGATTAAGACCGCCGATTTGCGGACGGTTTCGCGGGAGTGGTAAATATGATTTTTTGCCACCCAACCGTCTGCGGAGTCGAGAGGTCCGCCGAGGTAGGCCATGACCGGGTGGATGGCCTCCAGATAGGCAGCTTGAACTGGCAACAGCCCTGATGGGTCTGGCGCGGAAGTGACAAGCTTCTCACTGGGCAGGAACGGTGTGTAGACGCCGCGGCGACCGGGCTGAAAGGTGGGGAGCGCGATGGTTCCCGCCACCTTGTTTTCCAACAGTTTCTCCCACTGGATCATTCCCAGCGATACTCCGTAAGTTCGCCACGACCGCCATAGCTGCCGCACTTGGTGAACTTGGAAATTTTGATAGGGCGGGTAGCTGCCAAACCCGTATTGATTAGGGGTGACTCCGCCGGGCGAGCCTGTGAAGCGGCCTGCTGCGACATCGAAACGGCCGCGCACGTAGTCGCGGTATTTCTGGGTTTCCTCATCGTAAGCTCGTGGGCCGAGGATTCCTGCCATGAATTCCGTGGCAAGCGGTTCGCTTTCTGCATTCCATGACATGCGCGCCCGGTGTAAATCCGCGCTGAAGGGACTGCAAAACTCCACGGCACCGTAAGGACGGTCACCATGTCGCGCCCAGTGCGAGAGGGTTTCCTCACGTTCTTGAAGAGGGGTGATTCCAAGATAATGATTGCCGGTATGCACGTCGCCTACATTCGCATTTGAATGGGAGGTGATCCAGCGGGATGGATCGAGTTTCCGAAGCTCTTCAATCATCGCGAGGCCCCTCGAGACATTTTGTTGCTGGCTTTGGGCGAGTGCCTTGCCGTTCCCCAGACGCAGCGGATTTTGGTCGTCGGAGGTCATGAAATCGTTGCCGGAATAGAGATAGCCTGCGACGGACGGGTTGTTTCTAACACGGCTGACAAACTGTTGATTGATCGCCAGCCAGGTTTGGCGGGCTTCATCAGATGGGGCTATTTTCCAAGAAAAGATATCGTCGGACCGAACCAGCGGCATCATGACGAAGATGCCCGTTTCATCCGCACTGCGGGCGTATGCGGCACGGAAATCAGCGAATCCCCTGCGAAACGTGTCGTTAGGCCAGATTTCCAGTAAATTATATCCCAGTGCCAGAGCCAGGCGGGTTTCGGAATCTGCGGCTTCCTTCACTCCACCGATTGCATTGTCCGCAGTGGAATGGGTTATACGACCGAAGAAAGGTGTGTCGTTGAGGATGAAATTGCGTCCCTCGATCCGGAATTCCCGGAAGCCAAAACGCTCTGCTACTTCGTCATCCAATCCTGGTGACTCGACCCTCAAGCTGAGGGTGTACAAATTCGGTTGCCCGATATCCCACAACTTAGCGTCGGGCCATGACCATTTGAATGCAACGGGCTGACCACTCATGATTGGCGACTCACCCGTAAATACCTTGGCAATCCTTCCCGATGGCCACTCGGTAACGGTGGCGGTAAATTTGCCATGAGAGGGCGACTTCAGGTTCACAAGACCGGTTGTAACGGTTATCTGCCGGTGAGTGACCGACGTATCAATTGTCAGGTAGTCGAGGAGGCCGGCAGCAGGCCGGGCGCGAAGCAGGACATCCCCGATGATTCCCCGCTGCCGGAGTCCTCCGTCGCCCTTATCAGCATAGTCCTCCCGCATGGCTTGCAGAAGGTCTTTCTCGCTGGCCACGGCGGTCACTCGGACGCGCAAGGTCGCGGTGGCACCAGGAGCGAGGACGCTCGTAAGGTCGACATCGCCCCCAGGCCAACGAATTTCGCCAACCTTCTGATCATCGATGAAAACTTCCGCGTCGGTGGAAATACGCTCGAAAGACAGAGTTATTTGTCGCCCTTTCCATTCCTTAGGTATGGAGATCTCACGCTGGTATATGGCGCGTGCGGTATCGGTCAGATAGACGTGACCGGTTTCCGGGTCGGTCCGGATATTCGCACCGGGCCATGCGGGCGGGGTGCCAACGAACGATGGCAGTGGCATGTTCCCCCATTGGGCCTGTGAGTCCCACGAACCAGGAACCCGGATCGCAGCCCATGGCTGGTCCAAATCACGGGTGGCAGCGGGTTGAAAAAGCCAGAGTCCATTCAGCACGATCTCCGCCCGGGAATGGCTGGACGACACGACGGGTTCCAAGCCCCAGGTGAATCTTTCACCCGCAGGCAAAGCGACTTCCGGAATTTTCGCATGCGCCGATGCACCCAAGGCCAGCAGCATCATGCATACTAGGCCCTTCAGGATTTTGATATATTGAGTTATCATCGATTGGAAAATAGCTTGGAAAGTGAGAATGACTACTTCAGCGGAGGTGATCAGAGGTCGAAGTGGTATCAGCAAAGATGCGGAGATTTTTTATATCCAAGACGCCCGTAGCCCCCATGAATAGAATCTCGACAGACATGCTTGCGGCCCCTTTCGGAATTGTGATGCGATTTTCGATTTGCTCCCAGCCGCTGGTGTTTCTGCTGATTCCGGTTTTGAAATCGCCGGGAATCGGCTGGTCTTCATCGTTTTTGAACACCAAAGAGAATTGGCAGGTGCCGCCCCAATCGGCGACTCTAGTATAATCAGTTACTTGGACTGAAACCTTGAGGTTGAGGGTGGTCCAATCGGGATTGAGAACTAGCGTTTCTGTTTGAGAAATGCCTACAGAGGCTCCTTGTCTTTCTTTGATCGCGATCCGGACGTAGCCAGAGCCCGCGTCATCGACCTCCATGCTGACTTTGTTGTTCCACAGGCGGCTTTCGCCGGGGACACCTCCGAGAAATCCGCCCGCTTTCCATCCGGTGAAAAATTGATCGGTTCGCGTGTCGAAGGCACCTTCTGGCAGAACACTGGGAGGTGCCTTTTCATTCTTCTCTGCCGGAGCATCAGCCGCAGGAAGAGAGAGCACGATGGAGCCGAGCAAGAGCAGGCAAAGGAAATGGGGAGTCAAGTGATTCACGTTGGTCACAAGTAGCATTAAATTAGACGATTTCCTTGAGAAAGCACAAGCAGACAGCGGCAGTCCATGTGTAACCACGGTCGCGCAACGAGGCTCCAGTGAGGGCATCAAAATTTTCAGCAAAGCCATTTCTCCGGCAAAGTTCGCAGAACTCCCGGATGACACGGTCAGCTTCATCCGGCCGATCATTCAGCTTTAAC
Organism: Akkermansiaceae bacterium; assembly: GCA_041739215.1. Lineage (GTDB taxonomy): Bacteria > Verrucomicrobiota > Verrucomicrobiia > Verrucomicrobiales > Akkermansiaceae > Luteolibacter. Next base: position 43,096 of record JBGSOI010000223.1, on the reverse strand, counting down.
ATTTCGACCACTTGGAAGGTGCTCGGAGCCCAAATCGGGCCGAGCCAATAGCCGTCCGCTTGATAACTCGGGCTGTTGACGGCTTCCGTGGCGTAACCGTGTGCCGTGCGGAAGCGACCGGGTTCCTCAAGCCCCGCCAAGAGCGCATCCCGTTGGACAGTGCTTAGACGCTGGCCCAGTAACAGTGGCCAGAAAAGACGCAAACAGTCTCCCTCTTGGGCGATGGAATGAGAGCCGGACTGGAGGGCGAGCCAGCGTCCGTCACGCCATGAATGAGCCTTCAGCCTTTGCCAGAGAGCGTCGGCCTCGCGTTCCCAGTGCGCCGCTTTTTCTGGATTCTTCATGCGGGTCGCAAGCATCGCCAAAGCATCATATTGCTGAATGAGATAAACTGAGAGGTCCGGTGCTTCGCAGGGCAGGCCATTGGTGCAAATGGAATCATTGTCCCACCCGGACTCACAGCCGTGATTGTATTGCGGAATGCCATCCCTATCATCATCGCGGTGGGTCAGCCACCAGGAAGTCCAGCTTTCCAATGCAGAATGGGCCTTAGCCATCTGATAGAAAGAAAGGTCCATTTGAGAAAGCAAATGTAACAAAGCCCAACCGTGCACAGGCGGCTTTGTCATCCCGAAATCACAGCCCGTTTCCGTAAACGCATCAGGTAGCATACCTTGAGGAGTTTGTAGGGCGAATGGCAACCACCACTGCTCCCATGCTTCACGAGGATGCGCTTGAGCAAGGGCAAGGGCAGAGAAGCAGTGGTCCCAACTCCAAATACTAATCATTGCGTTGCGAGACATTAATATCGCGGGATGAATGTAATTTCCCCCGGCTGGGGCGGTATTGGCCCAAAGCACGAAGGCGGCGCGGCGAGCAAGGGAGTCCCAGCGGCTGGGAAAATTTCCAAAAGCGTTAAACCACGCCGCGAACTCTGCATTGGCTTCAGTGGTAATTTCCTCGAAAGTCTGGCGATCCTGGGGCGCGAGCCACGTTGATTCGAATTCAGTGATCTCCAACTCCGCCCCGTCTTGCGAAGTGGATTGGATGCGGACCAGCGCCGGCTCAGTGTCGCCCTTTCCAGGGATGACAGGAGCGACTACGGATAGATCGCCCCTCAAGCTGGAAATCATCAATCGTGAACGCGAAGCGTTCAGATTGATGTGCCAGCGGCCTGGCTCGCACTCGATGGAGGATGAATAAGGTTGGTCAATCACCCGAAGTCGGAGCGCTACGACTCCGCTAAGGCGTGCACGCATGGTGTCGATACCTGTCAGGGCGAACTCGACTTCACCCGTCGGGCAAGTCAATTTTATAGATCCCGGAGATACTTGCAGGACAGCACCCTCTTGTTCCAGTTCCACTCGTAAGAGGGTGCGGTGGACCACATTGCCACGTGCGGTTCGGAGGTAGAGCACATTGCGCCCGGTCTCCGGCCGAAGTGCGAGACTTAGCCAATGGCAGCGGCGGCTGAAGGGGGCATCTGCGATGTCAAGATCTGCGAATACGTTCATGGCGATTGCGGGAAGATGGGTCGTGTCGTGGGCTGGATCGGTTAGGCTGCCGGGCAAGGCGCGGGTCTTGGAGGGTGAGTCCTTTGCGTGCAAGAGCTTCCAGTGCCATCGCTGTTTCCGACTGGCGCTCGTGAAGATCTTCTGCGAAAAGAAGCATGGTAGGCAGAGATGTGGCGAAAAAGTCGATTTTTGGTTCCTTTCTTGCGAGATCCTTCGAATATTTTAACAGGCCTTTGAGGAGGTTCTCGGCCGCTGCATTCCTCCCAAGCGACCGCATCGCCAAAGCCGAGAAGTATGTCATTTCTGAAAACGCACGGGTACTCATGTCTTGGAAGTCGCCACGGAAGTCCGCTGCCAGTTTCCAATGAGATTTTGCCTCCTTGTTACGCTTGAGCACATGGTATGCTTGGCCCAGCCAATAATGAACTTCGCTTTGGTTCGCGAGAGGATGTTTGGCTTCCCCGAGATTGCGGGGAGGATCGAGAGCCATTTGAAAATGGTAAACTGCGGTTGTCGCATCCTCGTTTCCCAGAGCTGTGCAGCCGAGATTCAAGTGAGTTTGGATATACTGGCCCAGTGCCATTCCCTCGCCGCCTTCCCACGGCTGAAACTTTCTATTCTCCAGAATTTGTAACGCCTCACAGAACATGCCGGTTAGATTGAGTAGGATACAAATTTCGACAGTCAGATCGTCGCGGAGTGAGACTAGATTTGGATATTTGCGAAGTTCGCGTAGTCGTCGTGCCGGGGATACTGCTGTGCGCTTCCATAGTTGATCGCGTTCGTAAAGCAGTCTCGCATCACACGGAGCGGCCCGGAAGGCCCGCTCATAAGCTTTGTTCGCTCGCTTGGGTGAGTTGCAAATATTATAATATCCGAGGCCGAGGTTCCTCCAGACGACGGAAAAGCTTGGATCAAGTTGCGCGCTGGCTTCCCATAGCTGGATCGCATCCTTGTGGCGGCGCCGATCGTAGAAAAGATTTCCGAGATAGTAGGGTGCACGCGGGTCACTTGGATTCGCAAGTATCGCGGATTCGAGAATAGCGATCTCTTCCAAACGGCAGGGGAAACAATAGTCAGGGCAAGCGGCGAGAGCCTTGTTCCGTGCTTGTTGCGCCTTTTTCGCGTGACCAGTCAGTTCATATATCCAAGCGAGATAATAGGACAACATCGGCGCATCGCCTGGACCGGGAACCGCACGAGTGAGCAGGGACTCGGCTTCACGGAAAAATCCGGCCTGGATAAGGTCGAGTGATAAGTCCAAGTGGGTTTGAGTATCACACCGCAGGGGTTCATCCAGGAGGAATCGGCACCACGAATCGAGCGGATCCAGCAGCAGGGTTTCCGCGAGAAGGCTGGACGGGTCAAGCCCGAGCTGTTGCATGACCATGGCGCGGAGGTTTCTCGCGCGGAGGTTGTCGGTATTCATCCGGAGGGACAGATCCAGATGGGAGATCGCTTTTTCGAAGGCTCCACTTCGGCAATCCATTTCAGCCAATGCATGATAAGCGGCGGACTGCCATGCTTGGTTCCAAGCGGCTTTGTAGAATGCAGCGTAGGCTTCTTCGTCACGACCGAGATGCCGGAGCGTAAGTCCGAGGTGATAATATGCTTCGCCGTCCGCAGGGTTTCCGTTGCGGAGGGTCAAGCGTTTGACGGACTGTCTCAGGTGCGTTGCGGCTAGATGGAACTCGCCGCGTTTCAGGTGGCGAATGCCGATGGCCGTGTTGCATCTGGAATCTCCAGGATCGCGGGCGATGGCCTCCCGCCAGTAAGGTTCCGGACTGCGCGTTGCATGTCGATACTGGTCCAAATGAAGTCCGGTAATGTAAAGCTCATCCATGCTAGAAATCTGGGATGGCGCGGGTGGCTCGGTCGCGACTGGAGGAGCTTCACCTTTGGCATCAGTCAGAGCGCGGCAGCTGAGGATGGTGCGTCCGTCTGAGTCGATGACGGTGAGGGAAATGGCATCCGCGCAGGTATTTGATGGAAGGGGGAGGGTGCGGACCAGAGGCGAGTCGGGGGCTAGGTCGCAGATGATTTTCGCGAGGATGCGGGTATTTTGCTTCAGGAGAATTCTCGCCTGGTGGTGACGCTCAGTGACGGAGACGGCCACGCGCAAGGACTGGCCGATGGCGGTGAGGCCGACTGCGCCGGTGGTTTCGGCATGTCTGGGTTTTCCGGTCTCCCGGATGGGGAACCAGAACTGGCTCCAGGTTTTGGTTTCTCCCGGGTTGAGGAATGCGAAGTCGGGTTGGTTGTCGGTATAGACTCCGGCCATGAGTTCGATGTATGGCGGGTAGTTTCCTACCGCATCTGGATCGGTTAGACAGCGGTCCCAGGCCTTGCCGAATTCATGGTTGCCCCATGTCCATTGTTTCTTGCCGGGGGCGATGTGGTGATTCGCCACATGGACCACGCCAGCTTGGGCATGGTGGTCGTAGCCGCCGAAGAAATCCTCCTTGGTGCCCATGCACATGTAGGATGTCGGCACTGGGATATTGGCATAGAATGACAAATCGTTCGACCCTCCGTCGCGCGCTTGCGCGGCGTAGTCCACGCCATAATAACTTCCCTGACACAAAGGATAGGTGCTGATCGAGCGGCGTGCGTGATCCGCGACATGGAAGACGTCCGGCGGGAAAAAACTCTGGTAGTTTTCATGCACTTGGGCCGCTGCATTCGCCCACCAGAGGAAGGTTTGCACCAGCGGCGTGCGGTTGTAGGCACGGACCTTAATCTCCACAATTGACTTGCCCGGATGCAGGCAAATGCCATGCATTCCCTTCATCCGCTGGAGGGGATCATGATCACTGCACCAGACCGTGATGCTGCCATCCAGCGAGTGTTCGATTTCCACCTCCGTGGGCATGAACGTTGCGGGGCGATGGTGCTGAGGCCAGTTGAATTCGACTCCACCGGAAATCCATGGTCCAGCTAGGCCGACGAGTGCGGGTTTGATGACGTCTTGACGGTAAAATAAATCGTAGCCGTTGGTGCGGTCCTTGACGGTGTGGATTCTGCCGCCGAGTTCCGGGAGAATCATGACTTCCAGAAATTCATTTTCGAGGATCACAGCATCCCACTCACGAGGCACGGGGTGCTCCGCGATGCGGTCGCAAAATGGCAGCGGATAGACTTTTCCGGAGCTCCCCTGATAGACTCGTGTTTCGAGAAACATCGGATTCTTCTCTGGGGCCTGAGGCTCGTAGGTTGGCAGGCAGATGGCCTCGCGGCGGTGGGTGACGGGAGAGGGCTTCATCATTATGGCACGGTGACTGAGACGCGGGCAAAATGTTTTTCGGCGCTACTTGGATCGACCACCGTCACCCGCTCGAGAGTGGCGTTGAGCGAAGAGACAGACTCCATGGCGGCGGGATCGATGCTTGAAGGGTTCGCTGGAGTCGTCCATAGCGGCGTGGGCGGGGTGACCAGCTGCATCGGCAGCGGATTCCACGAAAGTCCACCGTCGAAAGAGTGGCTGGTGGTGTTGTCGGCGGTTTCTGTGAGGAAACTTCCGTCTGCAAATACGGCCGCGCCGTACGGTCCCCAGCCATCCCACCAGGAAACTGTCTTGGTCAGCACATAGGTGGCCGGATTGTCGTAGGTGCTGGCAGTGCCTCGGTAGCCGCCGACATTGGTGGCGACGTAGCCGACTCCATCGGCGCGACGGACGATAGCGACCGCAGTAGGCGGGGTGTTGAACAAGCCGTTGCTGATTCCTGCATTGTTCCAGACGCGCGTCCAGGCGTAACCTCGATCTGCGGATACGTAGAGCTCACCTTCCGTTTCGACCCACACCTGGTTAGGAAAGGCGGGTCGGACGTAAATGCTACTAGCTTTGGACGAATCAAAAATCATATCGCCGATCTTAGTCCAGTTAGATCCTCCATCGATGGAGCGCCAAAGAGTCCCCGCGAGGCCTGAGCGTGAGGCGGCCACCCAGATTTCTTGGTCGTCCCCCGGATGAAAAAATACGGGTGTGGCACCACGGTCCCGACGGAGGGACAAATCTGACAGCAAATTACCCCATGTAGTTCCACCGTCCAACGATTTGAAAAGTTTGTTGGAGGAAACAAAAGCGACTTTGTCAGCATCGCCTGAGGCGACAGCGCAGCCATGGATAAAGTGATCGAAGGTGGTGAAGTCACCTTGCAAGTATTTCCATGAATTTCCTGCATCATCGGACCGCCACATGCCGAAGACGTCGCCATAGCCATAAAGCCTTCCGGTCGAGTGGATGGCAAAGCCACTGAACCATCCGCCGCAGTCGAGCGGGATGGATTGATAGACCGTCTCTGCGCATGAAGGGTGAGGCAGTATCGCACTTATGAGTGCCAGCCCGAGAATGTGTGGTCGTAGATTCATAGGCCTTATCTCAGGCGGGAGGACATTCTCCGCAAGGCAGGATCAGAGTTTCTCCTGGCTGGATTTCAAAAGGCTCCAAGCCGGACACGGCACCCGGTGGTAGCGGGCGTAAAGCCTCCTCCGCAGTCTCAACCAGGATGCGGATCGTCGCCGGGTAGTGAGTAGGATTTTTGATTTTTAATAGCCAATATTCATTCGAATGCTGATGAACTCCAACTTCCAGATGGTCGAGCACCGCGAGCAGGCTGCTGTCTGTCTGGAAATAGACTGATGGAAGCTCTAGGGCCGTGAGCAAAAGGCTAACCTCGCACCAGCAAGAGCCGTGGAATATTTCTCCAACCGGCTCCAGCCAATCGGACATGTTCACTCGTTCGCAAATCCAACCCGGCGGGAGTGCTCCACCATATCGCCCTGTGATCGGACGATCCGGCCGAGAAACGAACTGCGGCAACGAGGTGGCAATTTCCCGGATGAGATCAAGGTAAATCACTTTCCCGGTCGCGCGGAAAAGCCGGAACAACGAATCGCCTGATAGCGTGCAGATACCGGGGGACGAATGCTTGTTCTGTGCATTGGCGATCACTGTGCCGAATGTCGATATATTAAGTGCGCTAAAGGTGGAGGCACGTGGGAATACATAGTCGTAGGAAACGCACCAAGTCGCACATAGGGCAGCCACCGATTCGGACCGCCGTAACCATATCTCTTCGTGTGTCGCTTCGTAAAGAGTTACCATGCTTTCCAACAATCCGAACGCGGATTCACTATCAGGGGCGGAGAGTATTTCGCCTGGTCCACCGGAAGTGAATCCCTGGCGATGAAATCTTTCCCAAAAACATTCACCTATACTGACAGCATGTTCCATCCAAACGATTTCATCCAGTGCTGAAGAAGCAGAACACAATGCCGCCGGAAGTATCGCTGCGGCGTCTGATCCGCCCACCAGAAGAGAACCTGTGTCTTCATCGACAAATTGACCAATCTGGCGATTCTCCCGCCACACTCGGACAAATGCCTCGGCGCAACCTCTCACTGCAAATTTCCATGCCGGTGGGGCCGTGTTTCCAGCAAGCAGCAGCTGCTTTGAAAGAAACAACAAAACGTCCGAACTCTTCCGTGTAAGATGCCACTTTTCTCCCTTGGAATAACCGAACGAATCATCGCCCCAGCGACCATTTCTCCACAGCCCGCGGAAAAGTCCAGACGGGGATACACCTTGGGTACAGATGAAGTCCAATGATCGAAGCGCACGCTTGCGGGACAGCTCGCTGCCATGGAGCAAAAGCGGCCACTCGATCATTCCGCCACCGATCCATCCGGATTGCCAGACCGCGTCGCGGGTTTCGTTAAATGAAGGTGTGGTGCCGTCCTTGGCAGGGGTGGGTTCACTCCAGACAACACTTGGGTTTCCAAGCGTGTCCGAGCAATAAAGTCCCGCGTCTTCGTGCCAGTTATCTCGGTTGTGCTTTTCCTCAATCAGTTGTCTCGCGGCGGATATGGGGAAAAGCGTGCGCCCTTGCGCGGGTGGGGCGAGTGCTGAACGGATTTCCAAAAAGCGCTGGAGTAGCTCGGGACGATCCTTGCATGGAAAAACAAATGCTCGCACCTGAAGAATCGCTGATTCGTTTTCCTGCCATGGATAAGCAGTATCCACGCTGGGCGCATTTGTTCGGAAGCAATGGTATCTGGTGTTCTCGCGTACTCCTGGAGCACTGAATCGAAGAATTGCCTTTTTCGCGTCGAAATCCTCCTCTACATCTAGGCCCGTTTGTCCAAGCCGCGTGTTTTGCAATGTCAACAACCATACCCCGGTCTTGGTGACCGGATCGTAAATTCCGATAGCAGGAGTCGATAGATCCGCTGTGAGCTGTTGGAGCAAGCCATGAGAATCCGCCGTTGGCAACCGTGGGATGTCATTGATGATCGTCGGCACCAACGGTCCCACATCACCTGTTCCTGCTGCAGAGGGTGGATAACCGGCATGGCGGGATTCAAAGCGATTACCGTCATAGACCGCACCTGGCAACACCACGAAATGCTCTCGTGTCCATCCCTTGATCTCGAATTCCAAAGAGAAGCCGACTGGTGTCTGAGTGGCACCCGCCGCAATGACACTGAGAAAATGATTCTCGCCACCCGCAGGATGCGCCGCGGTTTCGCACCTGTTATCGATTTGCCAATCAGTATTGGAGAAATTCCTCACCGTCTGCACGGCTTCGCGGGCCTCTGTCCTGACTTCATCTGTCCTGCTGCTGCCGGAATAGGCCGCTAGCCGCACGTGACGTGAAATTCCCACGGCATCAAGAGCCGACGTGAAAATCGATTTTTCAGTGATATTGCAAAGGACCGCGGTGTGCAACGGATTGGGAGTTTGGTGAGTGAAAACAAGCCTTCGGATCTATTTGCCGTAATGGTTCGAATCTCAGGTTGAAACGCAAGCCCGAGGCTGGTTATCGCTAACTTGCTTTTACTTGGTCGACTTGCTCCTGGCCCTAGATCCGGGGTTTTTCCGCAAAGTGCCACCCGGTTTCCAGAACCCTTCAACCAGCGTGGCTCGGGGAACCGATGGAACCCCACGCTCGCCAGCGACAATTTGTGCGACGACCACATCCACTAGCGCGCGATCTGTGGATTCTGCGTTGATGTCGATCCCGGCCATATCGCCAAGTTCCGGGATGACACCGAGACACGCGAATCCGACATCATCAGGAACTCGAAGCCCGGCCCCACGAAGTTCCTCCAACATTCCGGGGAATGAACTGAGAATGACGTCCGGCCTTTGTTGCCCGAACCATTTCCAGAATCCTCCAATGTCCAGCCCGTCACTGTGGAAGGGAGGGATGAATGACGGCATCAGTTGGCGGGTGTGATAGTAGGCGTAGGCACTTTCGATCTCGTGACCGTGGGCTTTCTCCGTCCCGTAAAATGTGGCGATTCCGATTCGTTCGTAGCCTAGCTTCAGAAGTTCCTTCAATGCGAGCATCGTGTTGAAAAGGTGATCCGCTTGAACTCGATGCAACTGAGGTTTCCAAAAAACCCGCCCGTGCACAGCAACCGCCAGACTGTCGACTTCTAGCGGCAGTCGTTTTCCGGCTGCAAATGCCGGCGGGATGATTAACCCTGCCGTACCGCGGACATGGAGGATCTGACCCAGACGCTTGGCACTCATGCCGGGCTCATTCAGCCAGGACTCCTCGATCCGGTATCCGAGTTCGTTAGCACGCTCGGTTACTGTGTTGTGAAAGCGTTTTAAGTAGATATGTGATTTCCAGGGAGAAGGCTCGCGCTGGTTGGTGAGCAGGGCGATGACCGGCCTTTCCGGATGGCGCTTCTGGGTCTCCTTCATCAACTTGGCAAGTTCCGCGTTTGGCGCGTATCCGAGTTCACGGGCCGCTTTCTCGATTTTTTGGCGTGTCGCCTCTGAGATTCGTGGGTGGCGACTCAATGCAAGCGACACCGTGGCGCTGGAAAATCCGGTAAGTCTCGCGATCTCCCTGTGACTGGAGCGCTGAGGGGATGACGGGGAAGACATGGCTTTCAGGGATCTTGAAATTTCTCCAGCCCATTGACAACCCCTCATTACGATTCGTGGCGGGTAGGCGGGATTTGCGTTGGACCGCCCGTTGGTGTGAGGAGTGAGTTGCCGAAACCCATACCAATGAACGTATTGCCCGTGAATTCATAATGTGATTACGTCTCAACGTCCAAGCCATGCCTCTAGCCCTGCTTTTGGAATAGTCGATTAATTTTAAAGCCGCGCGAATGAAAGTCCGTTCTCAAAACCACGTTGTCTCCAAGGTGAAAAACGGTTTCGCGCTGGTCGTGACGCTGAGTCTGATGATATTGCTGACAGTGATCGCAGTCGGTCTCTTGTCATTAAGCAGCATAACCTTGAGAGCATCCGGGAACTCCTTGGATCTTGCCGCAGCGCGCTCCAACGCGCGCATGGCATTGATGCTGGCCATTGGCGATTTGCAAAAGCATGCGGGGCTTGACACGCGGGTTACCGCGAGGGCGGATATTTTGGATGAAAAGAATCCTCCAGTGGTGGGGGTTTGGAAAAGTTGGGAAGGAAGTGATCACGAAAAAAGCGGGCGTCCAATCTCGCCGGGGGACTATAGAAAAAGTAAGGAAGATCGATTTTTGGGGTGGCTGACTTCTGGAGACCCATCCGTAACGCCAGACTCGTCTTCACCACCTGTCACCAGCATGGAACCCAATAGCGTCACTTTGCTGGGTGTTACCGCAGTGGGAGCGGGTGTGGATCGGGCAAAGCTCCAAATTCATTTACCTCCCTCCAAAATTAATGCGAGTGATCGTAAGGGAGCCTTTGCTTGGTGGGTCAGTGGTGAAAACCAGAAGGCGCGGTTGCCAAAGCCTTACGAACCCAGCGATGACACACCAGGTCGTTGGGCAGTATCGCAGAAATCTCACGTCACTGTCGATCCAAAGCCCTTCGGTATGGAAAGTCTGTTTGCCGATCCGAAACCTGCGGATCTCGCAATCAGTTTGAAGCAAAGTGACTTCATCACCACTGGGTCGGCCATGAGGCCATCACAGGAATTTTACCACGATCTTTCGACCTCCTCCACGGGTCTGCTCACCAACACCGCAACCGGCGGTTGGCGGAAAGACCTGTCGCTCCTTACCGAAAACTGGAACCTTCTGCCAACTGGCGGCTTGCCGTTCTTCCGGGTCAGGCCCGGGGAAGACATTCTTTATGAGCGGGCCACAACCAGCAATCCGACACCAGGCAGAAGCATGTTATATCCTTGGTCATCCTACAGGAACATCACAACGATGGCATTGGACCGGCAAGGTGCTGTCAGCAGTTGGCAGCACCTGCAGCAGCACATGACCGCCTACAAGAAAATCAATCAAGCGTCTGCTTCCGGGACCGGCGGTATTGAAAGCTATTCGGTCAACAATGGCGCAACGTCTTCTGCTGAAGTTTACAATTTTATTCACAAGAACAGGATTATGCCAGTGGTCGCGCGAGTCCAATGGATCTTCTCGCACTGGGCTGGACCTCCGACGCCCGTGGCCGGGCAACCCGTGCCGCCACCCGGCAGCTTGGAACCACGGCTTTTAGTCACACCGGTTATAACTGTGTGGAATCCCTACAATGTGCAACTCAACAGCCCTCCGCTCAATCTTCAGATTCCCCGGCCGATACCCACCAGCTTGCGCTATACAGCGCGAATAAATGGTGTGAACAAGACTTTCAAGTCGCGTCCGCTTTTTGGAACGCCAGCAGGTGGTCTGGTGCCCGGGGGGAATACAGCAATGGCAAATATTGATAAGTTCGCCTATGACATCAAAGAATCGATCGCTCTTGAACCCGGTGAATGCCGGGTCTTCAGTCCCGCGGAGGGGTCGGTGCCTCTGACCATGAGTTTCCCGGTTACTTTGACAGCAGGATTTCACCGGGGCGGCGGCCATTTTGTCGCAATCCCTGATGCTGCCGGGAAACCCATGGCGATTCCGCCCTCATCGACAATCAAGGCCACCGCAGGATTTGACACGGAGTTTTTTGAATGGGGCAACAACGGTCACAAGGGTGTCGGTATCTATTTGGATGTCAATCTAGCAGGGGTTAATCGTCTTTCCTACCGCATGGAGTATCGGAAAATGATGGCCCAGAGCATTTGGAAGCCGCTCGATAACCTCGCAGAATCAGATAGTCTGACAAGTTTGATCAATAATCCATCGCCTTTCATGTTCAATCTATTTGGAGCACGAATGGCTAGCAAAACCCAGATTCCTGCGAAGGGATTTGTTCAGTCCAGCCCGCTCTCGACATTCACGTCGATGGGGGAGCGAAATGATGGTTCGCCCTACATGGCTGATTATCTGGGTTCGGATCATCCGGTCAATTCCCCCTTCGACTATAGTTTCGTGGAACTTACCCCATTCGACAGTTTGCTTCCAAACTCCAGTGATAAGACCAACCGTGGCTATATTATTACAGGTTTCAACAAGGATACTGGTCTCTCTCGGTGCGTGGCTGCGGAAATACCTACCCGTCCGCTACAGTCGCTAGCCGAATTGACCCACTGGGATTCGCGCTATGAGAACGCCATCCCGCCCTTCGCATACAACATCGCTGCAAATAGCGACGCAACTCCACTGCTGCCTGCGAATGCTGTCGTCAACAGCAACGTCGCCAGCTTGCCAGCCAATCTCCAGCACGACGACTCTTACTGCATGAATCACGTGCTATTCGATGACTGGTTCATTTCGTCACTGGCACCGGATCCGACTCATTTTGGCGATAAGGGAAAGGATCTGAAGACAGTTTGCAGCGAATTCGCAAATGGGACTTCGGCAATTGGCAATCGCCCCTACCGACCTATCCAGGAGGACACTGCCGCAGCCGGCTCTGGCTCGGATTCGTTCTTCAATAAACAAGTGAACAAGACGGACGCCTGGAAGACCATCGCGTCCCGGTTGGATGTCGAGGGGATGTTCAACGTCAATTCAACATCCGTAACTGCATGGCGTGCCTTGCTCGGGCACGCTCGCAATCAGCGCGTGCCCTACCAAAGGCTATCCGGTGCCGGGGTGGACGTCTCGCTCTCATCAAAGTCCGACCATGCGGTCTCGCGTTTCAGCGTCGCCGGTGCACCGGAAGCCACGGCTCCCGCCGATGGCGGAGCCTTTAGCGAGGCCAATGAATTCAGCGGCTACCGCTTGCTTGACGCCAAGACTATCGATTTCCTTGCTCAGGAAATCGTCAAACAAATTCGCGCGCGCGGGCCCTTCCTTTCGCTCTCTGAGTTTGTCAACCGTCAGCTCTCATCCGGAAATCTAGCCCTTGCTGGGACCATTCAATCCGCGCTCAATGAGTTGGCGAAGAGTGGAACCGGTAATCCCTATTCCGTCATCTCAGATACAAATTTTACCAAGCCTTCGGGAGTCAATGCGGCCCATATTGATTCCGAATATCAATTCCCGGAGTCTTCCGTCGGCAACAGTGCATACGGTTTGCCGGGGTGGATCCGCCAAGCGGACATTCTCCGCCCCATCGCACCGATCCTGTCTGCCCGTGACGACACATTTACCATTCGTGCGTATGGGGATGCACGCGACAAGACGGGCACCATCATCAAGGCGCGCGCCGTGTGCGAAGTGACAGTAACCCGAGACCGCGATTTCGTGGATCCGACTGACGCCGCCGACACCGCGAAACTGCCGGATTCCGTTGTGAACCAACGCTTCGGGCGACGTTTCAAGATCATTTCTTTTCGCTGGGTCAATCCTGCCGAGATCTAACACAGAGCACTATGCGATTATCATGTCTCATTCTCCTGGCTTTGTGCTTGGGAGCCGCCGCCCAAGAAAAGTCAGCCCGTAGCTGTCGGATCATCTTTCTGAAGGCTCCCGAGGACGCACCGCGGACGCTGCAGCTTTTCGATGGTGCCACTTCGCAGGAGGTTGAGTTGCCGCGCATGAATTTTTCGCAGGTCTATCAAATCGCACCGGGAGCAATCAATCTTAGGTTGTTGCCTGAGGCACCCGTGAAGCCGGAGGAGATCAACCCTGCCGCCCCGGGAGCCAAAGTGGCCGCCGAAATCATTGACTTCTATTTGCTGGTTGCATCCGACCCGGCAAATCCGGTTGCCCCGGTGAGGATGTCGGTCATCAATGCCGGTCAAGAGGTTTTTAAAAACGGGCAGATGCTTTGGTTCAATCTTTCGGACAAATCGGTCGGTGGTCAAATCGGCAAACAGCGGCTGTCAATCGCGTCCAACGCACGTAGTATTCTGGATGCCCCGGCGGAAAAAAACGATGACTACAACGTCAATCTGGCATTCTACATACCTGGAAACGAGAAGCTTCATCCCTTGTGTGAAACCAAATGGCGCCACGATCCCGCCTCGCGCACCGTCCTGTTCCTTGTCAACGAACCGGGTTCCCGGACGCCTCGTGTATTAGGCTTTCCGGATCGTCGCGAACCGAAGGCGGAGCCATGATTGATTCTTCCGGGAGTGCGTCATCGCGCGCGAGGTTGATTCTGTTGTTCCAGCGCTGGTGACTTCTGAAAACCCTTCGATTTTCGTTCATCAAGAATGCTCTCATCCATGGAACGTATTGCAAGCAAGGTGGTATGCGGGCTCGCAGTGCTTTTTGGTGTTCATCCCGTAGGCGCGGACCCTTTGGACGAAACCCAGCGGAACGTTTTCCATCTAGCACCGATCGGGGCGTGGGACGATGATCTCGGAAGTCTAAACAATGTAGCCGATTACCAATCGCGCATGCTTTCACTCACTGGCGGCGTGAAGCCAGACAACCTCAAGCTCGGACTATCAAACGGCCTGGATTTTCTGATGAGCAGCCATGGTGCTTACTATGATTATATCTATGCTCCAGGTCGTGTTCAGAATCTCGGAACCCACCGTCTTGGCGAGGCTGACTATTCGATGGGACTTGCCCAACGCACCGACCTGCCGATGGGATTCCACGTCAACGGAATGCCGTGGGCGGATGGGCAAAACCAGAGCGAAGACCACCTGCACAACTTTCTGGAGAAATATCAGAATGGGAGTCTGCTGCAGGTTGACCGCTTGGGGCGAATTCGGAGTTCCTCAGTGGCGCAGGAAACCAGCGGCACGGAGACCTTCACGGATGCGCCTCAATTGGAAATGCAGGTCACGCTTTCCCGCAATGCCACACTGGTGCGAGACTATGCGAGCCGCAACTGCCGGGCCGCCATGCGGATCCTTGGTGCGGCTCGGGATGAACATCCGGATTTGGTTTCCTTCGCCAGCATGTCTTCCGAAGTAGGGCAGAACCTCCATGCCAATGTGGAGTATAGTGACTACAGCACATGGTCGAAGCAGGAGTATCGTGACTGGTTGAGTGGAACTGACAGCTATTCCGGCAAGGGCCAATATGCCAGCCTGGCAGCATTCAACCTGGCTTTCACCGGTGCCAGCGGATTTCCATGGACGAGTTGGGCCGCCGTGCAGCCGCCGACGACGGTTAGTTGGTCGGGCACAGGTGCCAATACCCGCTGGTGGAAGAAGTGGCAGGAGTTCCGCATCCATCAGGTACAACAAATGGTGCAAGCCCAAGCGACTTGGTGCGTGGATGCCGGCTGGAATCCGGATGTGATCTACAGCCACCAGATTCCAGGGAATCCAGCCAGCACCACGGACCTCGACCGCAAGCACGCGACACCATGGAACACCGCATTTGTACATGGTGCGGGTAATGGTATCACCACTTACGGCAGCAATGCGAGCAATACCACCACCTTTAGCGCCATCCGCAGCAACGATAAGAACTGGGGCATCTTCGAATACAATCCGCTGGATGCCTCAAGCGTTCCAAACAATCTCGCGGCCTTGGAGTCGGTTTGGAGTCAAGGGGGCAAGGCCATCGCTCCGTATCTGTGGTGGGGTATCCCGCCCTATCAGATCAAGGACGGGCCGATGCAGACGGCAATGTCTCAATTCATTTTCAATCACCGCAACGATTCGTTCACCGGCCTCGCGCCCCATGAAGTCAGTCCGGCTTCCCGCGATGTGATTTGGTCCATGAGCAAGGCGACGGATGTGGAGAGCCAATCGTCGGTCAGTGGACTTGTTTTCAGCAAGGGAATTGTCTCCGGCGCCGCGACCGGGCAGACTGCGCAGCTCACTCTTCATCTCGATGAATCGCCGACACGAGCGCTTCACGCCGATTCCTATCATGCGATTTCCTTCCGCATGTTTCGTGCGGCTTCGGTCGCAGGAACCGCCCAAGTGATATGGACGGACAATACCGGAGCGCGGAGTTCCGTGAGTTTTGCCGCACGCTCGGGGTGGCATATCTACCGCGTCCACTTGTCTGGGAACCCTTCGTGGCGGGAGAAAGTCATTCATGGCTTGGAGATCAGACCCTCCACTACGGGGGGCACTTCCTTCAGTCTCGATTGGTTCCGCCTGGAAGCCAATGTCGTTTGGAACTTCGATAGCTTGGATGAGGTGTATGGTACCAATGGGATCACTGGAATCACGGCGAGTGGCGGTAGCTACTCCGGCTCCAGCGGCGTGGACCCGTATCTATATCTCTCGACCGACCAGCGAGACATCAGTCGGGACGCGGACCGCGCATACATCAATGCCACCATTTTTAAAAAAATCCGGGTGACGATGTCGAGCGCCGCTGCGGGCACTGGGCAGTTATTCTGGTGGAAACGAGGTCAAGCGAGTGGGCAATTTTCCGAAGTTGCCTTTCCGGTGTCAGCCGGATCCCGCACCTACGAGATTGATCTTTCTGCCAACCCGAACTGGAGCGGGGAGGTCACCAGGCTCCGCCTCGATCCCATCGACAGCGTGGGAGTCAACTTCGCGCTCGATCGCATCTCGGTGGTTCCGGTGATGCTGGCACCGCGTATCGTGAATTCCGACCCCATCGTGAGCTCACCGACGCCGGTGTTTCTCTGGGAGGGCGCGACTGAACCCGAGCGTTCGGGAATCACCTTCGCCGTCGAGTTGGCTCGTGACTTCGAGTTCACCAACCCTCTATTCACCCGCAGCGGGCTTACAGCGGGGCGCTGTGTGTATGACGGAGCTGCCGCGCTTGACGGTTCCTATTGGTGGCGGGTGCGGGCGCAAGATGCAAGCGGGGCCACCTCTCCGTGGGCGGTGCCGATGCCGATGTTCGTCCGTCCGTGGACCTTTGATCGCCCGCTTGATGTGCTTTCGGTAAACCAGATCTCGCCCCCTGTGGTGAGCGGCGGGATTTTCACGGGTTCTTCGCTCGGCATCGATCCCTACGTTAATTTCAACACTGGCAGCCCCATCAACCGTGGGATCAATGCGGATATCTATAAACGCCTCGTGGTGCGCGCCCGCATCAATGCAGACAATGAGAACAACGTGGGCCAGTTCTTCTTCTTTCCGAAGAGCGGCGGATTTCGGAACATTGCCTTCGAGTTGCCTGCCGATAACCAATGGTATGATGTGGAGGTGGACTTGAGCGCGACGCAGGATTGGAAGGGCTACATCGAATCGGTGCGGCTTGATCCGTTAGCGGAAGCTGGAGTGGAGGTGGCATTGGACCATTTCTATTTCCTGCCTGCCGCCTCCTCCGTGTCGCTGGCGAATCAAGTGCCCCAATTTTCCAGGGGTGCCGATCAGTTGGTCATCGAAGATAGCGCTGGCGTGACGGTCAATGGCTGGGTCACTGCCAGCAGTCCGGGGGGCGGTGAGAACTGGCAGACGCTTGATTACCTGACTTCAACGAGCAACCCGGGACTTTTCTCGGTGGCTCCGTCCATTAGCCCGGCGGGGACACTGACCTTCCAGCCCGCTGCAAATGTCCATGGTGCGGCAGTGGTGGAGGTTAGAGTCCGGGATAACGGCGGCACCGCGAACGGCGGTGTCGATACCTCACAGCCACAGATTTTCACCATCACGGTGACTCCGGTGAATGACCTGCCGGTGGCCGGCAACGATTCAGTTCATGCCCACTCGCAAGTGGTGAATGCGATCCCGGCGGCAACACTGCTATCCAATGACACGGACATCGACGGTGATGATTTAAGCATTACCGCAGTGACCTCGCCGAGTGCTGCGGGGGGCGCAGTTTCCCTCGCAGGTGAGGTGATCAACTATCAGCCTCCGGGAAATCAAACCGGACCTGACTCGTTCCAATACACCGTGGCGGATGGGCAAGGCGAGCAAAATAGCGCACAAGTCGCAGTGGCGGTCGTACAGCCACGCATCACGGAGTGGAGTGTGACCGGAGGGATGCTGCGCCTGGGATTTCAAGCGATTCCTAACCGCGCTTACCAACTCCAGAGTTCGGAGGATCTGAAAACTTGGAGTGAGGTGACTGCCCCTGTGACCAATGCCAGCGGCACGTTACTTTGGGAACACGCGATGACACCGGGTGATGACCGGCGCTTCTATCGTTTCTCATGGTAATCGAGCGGGACCAATGCCAGTCGCAGTCCGAGTCCGTTGCCCTTGGCGGAAGGCTCCAGCCCATCGCGATTCGCGGCACGGCAGGTGCGTGCCTGATACCCGGCGGAGCCGCCGCGGCGGACGTGATTCGTGCCTTGGTTGATCCAGGGGTCGATGCCTCCGGGATGTTTGTCCGTGTAGCTGTCGCGGCACCATTCCCAAACGTTGCCGTGCATGTCCCTGAGTCCCCAACGGTTTGCTTTTCTGCTAGCGACCGGTTGGGTCTGTCCCCCGGCGTTGACTTGATACCACGCGACTTGTCCGAGATGGTCGCACTGGCCATCCACCGAAGTGAGGCTTATTCCGTGATGAAGTGAGGCGGTAGTCCCGGCGCGGCAGGCATATTCCCACTGGGATTCGGTGGGCAGATCCCAGCGATATCCCTTGGGCAGGGTTCCTGCTTTGCGTTGGTATTGGTTGAGCAGATCGCAGAAGCGTTTGGCATCCGCCCAAGTGATGGTTTCCACTGGAAGATTGTCACCCCGGAATGCGCTGGGGTTTTCAGGATTCACCAGCTTCCACTGCGCCTGGGTGAGTTCGGTTTCCGCCAAATAATAGCCACGGGTGAGCTTGACGGAAACCTGGTCCTCATTGCCGCCACGGCCCAGTTCATCGGGCGGGCTCCCCATCGTGAATTGGCCTGGAGGAATCCAGCGAAGCTTGATGGCGGTATTTTCCGAGAGTTTTACATATAGAACGTGACCCGCCGGTCTGGCGAAAGCAGTCGAAAATAGCAGGGACCACGCGGCGACAACCAGAGGCAGGGACATATCTCCGTATCAGATCATTTTCCCTTGCCTGCCTGCGACTCGTAGCTGAATGGCTTGAGGTCGGGGTAGGCATTCCAAGGCTCCCATTTCTGCGTAAGCGGTTTGTAAACTTCCGGGCGGCGTTGGTGAAGCATGCGGTTGTTAAGCCGCTGGGTGCGGATTTCCTTAAGATCGAGCGTGGCCGTGATGAGTTGCTCGGACTCGGGGACCGGTGCCGAGGCGTCGAGCTTCCAGCCGGGGTAAGAGCAGATGGCGGAACCGCAGCCGTTCGATGTGTTGGACGCGACGACGTGGGTACAGGTGATGAAGCTCGCCGCCTGGATGATGTGCGGCTCTACCATGCCGGGACGGGAATTGACCCAGACAAGCACCTCCGCACCGCGCAGGGAGGGCATCATGAAGCTTTCGAAAAAGTAGCCGTCGTAACAGGTCATCAGGCCGATGCGGCCGAAGTCCAGATCGACCACGCCATTTTCCTCACCGAGGACCATGGTTTGTTCACCGCGCTCGCCGGGGGCGGGCGGCCAGTTGAAAGGCGAGGATGAGCCGATTGCTGCGTGCATTTTCCAGTGTTTGCCAGCGATTTTCCCCTGGCGATCCACGACCAGCACCGAATTTGAGTAAGTGCCGGCTTCCGGTGGATGCTTGATGGCCGTGCCGGGTTTGCACTCCCAGCCGCCTGCAATGACGTTGAGATTACGACGTTTTGCCTCGGCGCACAGTTTGACAATGATGGGATCCGTGAGGTGGAACTGTCCCAACAGATATTCAGGGAAAACCAGAAGGTCTGCTTTCTCCGCGACGGCCTTGTCCATCCAGGGAACGAGCATGTCCACGCGGTCTTTGTCGGGTGAGATGTCACTGCCGGTGATATTCATCTGGGCCACTGACACACGCACTGTATTGGCTAACTGTTTCGAAGATGCGGCAGAAGTAAAGGCTAATCCTGAATAAACTAACAGTAGGGCAATTGCTGCGGATTTCATGATGGTGAATGGATCTGCTCGTGACTTCTCAGTTCACTTTTACATGCGGGCTGTAACCTTTCTTCTCCCATTCCGCACGGGTAATGTTTCCCGGACAAGTTTCGACATGTCCATCGACAAATAACAGGAGCTGGTTGTTCTTGTGATAATCGGCAGAGTCGTTGTCCTGTGGAATGGGTCTGAATCCGAAAACATAGTCGTAATTGGAGGTCCCTATGAGGTTTTGCGGCTTGCCTTCGCGACTCTGAAATTCTACCAGAACCACGGCCCGATTGGGCTCGGCAACCCGGCTCGCAGGGGGGCCATTGCCTGGTGTTATGCCGGCAAAACCATTGGTGAATCCAGGTCCCCCCTGACTTACCGTCCACGGACACATTGCGTAGCTGCGTCTGAGTTGCCCGCTGGGAGCTTTTGCTTTGTCACCAGGGCAGTAGAGAATGTTTGCGGCTGTACCAAGTGCCGCAGCCTCCGGAGTTTTTTCCCGGATCGGATCGGACTTTCCTGCTTTGAAATCAAAGTTTGGGTCTCCCAGATTGTTGAGAATCAAGCGATCCCAAGCGACTTGGAATTCATCGGTGCCCATGACACCGGGACTTGGGTATCGTCCTTTGTCTGCGACATAAGTTTGGATGGCGAGTCCGATTTGGCGCATGTTGCTGGAGGAAGTGGCTTGGTTAGCGGTCGCCCGCATGGCGCGGATTGCGGTGAAGGATATTCCCGCAAGAGTGGCGATGATTACAATGACCACGAGTAACTCGACAAGTGTGAAGCCGGAGCGGCGGCGATGTCCATGGACTGACGGTGAGTGGATCATATGGGGAAACTTGAATTCGTGAAACATTCTTGATGTGGGAAGACATTAAGCGCGGCCATCAAGCCCGGTCTATAATCAATAGCCACCATTCAGTAGCAATGCGCCACACCGGGATGGATTCCATTGCAAAGTTGGTTTCGGATGCCCAGTTTATTGGAAATTTCGGAAATGAAGATACCAACGAACCCACGGACTATTTATTTTTTGATGGCGGCCGCCGTTTGCCTGACCCAGGTCACGGCGCACGATTTGAAAGCACCGGAAGTGCCGCCTGAGCAACTTTCCCTGATTCAGCCACCCTTGGCGGGGAGTGAGACCTTCGCGCGGGATTTGACGAGGCATTGGCAGGGGTTGGTGTCGGAAGACCAGATGGAAGCGTCGCAGCGGATTGCCGAAAAGTTGGGCTGGCTGGAGAAGTCGGGTAAAGGAACTGTGGCAGGGTTGGGGATCCGTGAAACGGCATGGCTGAAGTGGCGGGTGAGTGAGGAGATCCGTGCTTTGGCAGATGGGGTTTCCGGATTGCAAACCTTGGACTTCCGGCAAAAGGGTTTTTTGGAATCGGATCTCATTGATGTGGATCCGCAGCAGGGGCTGATGGTTCTCAAAGTGGTGCTGGGCGACGGGCCTGTTAATTTCGTGACCCACACCATGGATTTTACTACGGAGCGGGATCCGGCGCCGTATCAAATTCCGGTCGGGGTCGGCGGTACGACTTATGTGCTGCTTCGGCTCGAAGAGATTCCCGCTGGTGGTCCATCGACGTTGCGGGTGGGATTTCAATCCAGTGAAGCGTCTGCTCCACCCCGTTGGTGGTCCTTCAAATTTCGTACCCCGGAGTTCGGCAATCTCGGGGTGAGAATCGTCGATGACTCGGGGGCTCCGGTCCCTGCAATGGTGCGCTTGACGGCGAAGAAGAGTCGTCGGATCTGGGAACCTGCCGGGGCGGCGGACCTGCGACCGATGATGAATGATGTAACCAGTTTGCCAATTTACGGGCCGGGCAGGGGCTACATGATGTGGGTGCCGGAGCCTTGGCGCGGGCATTATTGGGTGATGCCTGGACCCTTCGAAATGGCGCTGCCGGCGGGAGAGTGGGAAGTTCACGTCTGGCGCGGCTTGGAAAATGTGCCTGTGAAACTGGATGTTACGGTCAAAGCCCGGGAGTGGACGCGCCAGAATATTTTCTCGAAGCGATGGATCGACATGGGGGCGAAGGGCTGGTTTGCGGGCGATGATCACGTACACGCCAGAGTGATGAGCGGCGAGGACGCTGACAAGTTGATGGCATGGACGCGTGCGGCGGATCTAGCGGTCTGCAACGTCCTGGAAATGGGCGATGACGTGCGGACCTGGTATGCGCAGCGCGGCTTCGGTCCGCAATATCGCGTTCAAAATGGGAATCACTGGATCGTTCCTGGCCAGGAAGATCCTCGCGGAGTGCTTGGACACGCCATCGGTCTGAACCTAACGGAAAAGGTCCGTGATCTGGATCGTTACCTCGATCATCGCTGGGTGGCGCAGGAAATTCACCGGCAAGGGGGGCTTTACGGACACACGCATGTGGGTGCAAAGGCTTTGTTCGTAGAGCGTCAAATGGCGCTCTACACGCCCTTTGAGCTGGTTGATTTCAACAGTGTCATGCAGGCGGCACTGAATACGGAGCTGATGTATCATTACCTCAATCTCGGCTATAAAATGACTGCCAGCGCTGGCACCGACACGCCCTACGGGGGCACCGTTGGGAGTGTCCGGGTCTATGCTTTCGCCGGTAATTCCGGTGAATTCAATCCGGACGCCTGGTTTCGAGCGGTGAAAAAGGGCCACACGTTCGTCAGCACGGGGCCCATGATCGACTTCCGCGTCGGCGAGGCTATTCCTGGCGATGAATTGGAAATCCGGGACGACAAGCCATTGAAAGTGCGGATTGTTGCCAGTGGCCTTGTCGGCAAGTCGGCCCCCAAATTTGTGCGGCTGATTCGCTTCGGCAAGATTTTGAAGGAAGTGACTGGTACAGCGCCTGCAAAAGGGAATTTGGAGCTCGAATGCGAGGTACCACCTGGCAAGGGCGGTTGGCTCGCCGCGCAGGTGATTGGTGAGGACGGTTCGGAGGCATTGACCACTCCGGTTTACCTGAAACGTCAGGGTTTTCGAACCTGGGATGTGGAGCAGGTGCCGCAGCTTTTGGACGCACAGGAAGCTGTGCTTCGCGACATCGAGAACGTCGTCGCTGATTCAAAAAAGCTGGTAGGCTCGCGGCCGATGGACTACACCCTGAAATCGGTGGCGAAAGGGGCTGACACATTGCTGGAACACGTGGCGCAGGCCCGGAATCACTATCGGGAGCTGGCATCCATTCGCGAGAAGGAATTGGTTTCCAGAAAGCTCAGATGAATTTCCATTCGACATTCGTTCTCGTTCTTTTCGTGGCAATTCTCCCAAAATGGGCGGCTGCGCAGGACGTGTTGGCAGCCGCCGCGCAGGTTCAGGCGTTGTCAGTGGAATCGGCAGCCCTAAGCAAGCCCGTGCGCTTGGAAGGGGTGATGACTTTCATCGATTCCCCATCCGGTAGGGCGTTCATGCAGGATGACAGCGGCGGTGTTGCTCTGAGGCTGAACCCGCAAGCATCCCTTCCTGAGGACTTGCGAACTGGCAGCAGGGTGGTCGTGGAAGGAGTAACCGCGATCGGGCAGTTCCTGCCTTGGGTGGAGGGAGCCGGAGGCTCGACACCCGCGATCACTGTGATCGGTGAAGGTATATTGCCTGTTGCCAAGCCGGTGAACGGCGCCCAACTCACCCTGCCGGACATGGATAGCCAGTGGATTGAAATTTGGGGCGTTGTGCGTCCACCACAGGCACCCTATCAGGGAGCGGTTGTCGCCCTGGAGGCGGAAGGGCGCACGTTTTTCGCGTATTTGCCGGAGGGGGCAGCTCCTCGGCAGGTTCCCCCGTCTCTGCTAGGGATCCGGGTGCGCGTCCGCGCCGTGGCTGGTACCTTTGTCAACGAGCGCCGCCAGATGACCCGCCGGGTGTTGTTTATCCCTTCGATTGACTCCATCACCACTGAAAAAGCACTGATTCTCGATGATCCCTTCCAGAGACCGGTAATGGCATTCGATGAATTGCTGCGGGCCCATACCCAAGGAGCCATCGAACGCGCAAAGGTGCGAGGAACTGTGACGCTGGCATTGCCCAACCAAGGCCTGTTCATTCGGGAAGACAGCGAAGGCGGGCTGTGGGTGCAGACTTCGCAGGGTTTTGCCGGTCCCCTCGTCAAGGCTGGAGATGTGGTGGAGGCGGTGGGGTGGCCGGAGGCATCGGATTTCCGGCCGGAATTGCGCGGAGCTGTTTTCCGGGTGGTGTCGCAGGGGGCACGGGTTCCTCCCATTCCAGCGACGGCCAAGGAACTGTTATCGTCTCGCCATCATGCGGATTTGGTGGTCGTGGAGGGCTCGGTGGTAGGCCATGTGGATGAGCCGAATGGCACACGATTGTTGCTCAATAGTAATGAGGTTTTCTTTGAAGCGCGGATTCCCCATTCCGTGGTGAAGGAGCCATTGCCCGAGTGGGTGCGTGACGCTCGGCTGAAGGTCACCGGGATTTGCGAAAATGTTCCGGGGGAAGGCGTTTCCAGTTTACAAGTTAGCCCGATGTTTTTCATCCGGGTCAGTTCGATTGGGGATGTTGTGGTGAAATCGTCGCCACCTTGGTGGAGCACCAGGCGGATGCTTTGGCTGCTCGGCGTCGTGGTAGGTTGTGCGCTGCTGGTTGGCATTTGGGCTGTGGCCCTGCGCCGACGGGTGGCAGTCCAGACTCGGGTGATCGAGGCGCAGGTTCATCGCGCCGGTGCCCACGAAGAGCGGCAACGCCTCGCCCGTGAACTTCATGATTCTCTTGAACAGGAGATGACCGGGGTCGGGCTCCAACTGGAAACCGCACTCGCGCGGCTTTCGAGCGATCCCGACGCGGCCAAGCTTTCGGTCGAGCGAGCCCGTCGATTGCTTCATCGCGCCCAGCGTGAGACTCGTGAAACGATTTGGGATCTGCGCTCATCTCCCAACGACCCGAGCGTTTTGCCCGGCCTGTTGACGGAGATCCTCGGGCCACTCGTGGATGCTGCGGGTTCCAGTTTGCAAGTCACTTGCTCGGAAGATCTTCCCGACGGCTTGCCAAACTCCCTCATGCACCACTTGGTCCGTGTTGCTCAGGAGGCAGTCGCCAATTCCACCAAACATGGCCAATCTCGGACGATCCGGGTATCGGTTGAGTTGATGAACAATGAGATCCTCCTGCGGGTCGCCGACGACGGGTGCGGTTTCAAGCAGGAGGGAGTGCCGGGTGCCAGACAGGGGCACTTCGGGCTCACCGGCATGCAAGAGCGCGCCTCCAAGTGCGATGGCACCCTTACAATTTCCAGTCATCCGGGCCACGGCACAGAAGTTCTGTTTTCCGCTCCTATTCCACCAAAGACCCTGACTTAACATGAAAACTCCCGCAGCAGCCAAACTCCGCATTCTTCTCGTGGATGATCACTTCGTCGTCCGTCTCGGTCTCGCGGATCTGCTTTCCACCGAGCCAGGCTTTGAGGTGGTGGGTGAGGCCTCCGATGGTGAAGAGGCGCTTGAAGTATTTATGAACCTTCGTCCAGACGTCGTCGTCATGGATTTCGAGTTGCCCAAACTCGACGGGCCGGAAGCGGTGGCAGCCATCCGGCGTGAGGATTCGGCCGCTTGCATCCTGATGCTCACCGTTTCCGAAGCTGAGGAATCCGTGTGGCGCGCCGTCGAGGCCGGTGCCAGCGGCTATGTCCTCAAGTCCGCCCCGCGGGAGGACATTGTCACCGCCGTTAGGGTCGTCGGCACTGGCGGCGAGTTTCTTCCTCCTGCGATTGCCGCCATCCTGCGCGCCCGTCGCAATCGCCCTGCGCTCAGCCCGCGGGAAAAAGATGTGCTGCGCTGCCTCGTCCGTGGTCTGGCGAACAAAGAGATCGCGGACTTTCTGGGTCTCGCCGAGCCTACCGTCAAGATGCACCTCGTCTCGCTTTTTGAGAAACTCGGGGCTCGCGATCGGACTCAAGCGGCCATGCTCGCCGTCCAGCGCGGGCTGCTCTCTGCCGGCAAGTAACTTGTCTAGCCGGAGAAAGTCGCGGCTCATTCCATCCCATTGGACGTATGGTCAAGAGGGGCTTGCTGTGGTTCCCTACAAATGCAGGTGATGTTTTTCCCGCAATCTAACCCATCCCGCACCTCTTTCCCCATGCGCCAACTGCTCTGCATTATTCTATTTGTTGTCTCACTGGCCGCAGCCCAGGCCAAAGGAGCACGATCCTGCCGCATCGTGTTTTTGAACGCACCTGATCAAGCGCCGGAAAAGCTGCACCTTTTCGACGGCAAGAAATCCCAAGAGGTCGAGCTTCCCCACATCAATTTCTCACCGGTCTATCAAGTATCACAGGGGGCAATCGTGCTTAAAATGCTTTCTGTTGCCGAGACCGATCCAATGAAGATGAGCCCGGAGGTTCCGAGTGTTGCCGTTCCCGAAGCAGTGACCGATTTCTACCTGCTCGTCAGCAGTGATCCTGCCAATGCGGTCGCGCCGGTGAAGCTGGAAGTCATCGACGCCACCCAGTTCACCAAAGGCCAGATGCTTTGGTACAACCTCACCGCAAACCGCCTCGACGGTCAAATCGGCACCGAAAAGCTTGCATTGGACGGAAATTCACAAGCGATCCTCAATCCGCCAGCCAGCAAGAGCGAGGACTACAACGTCAATATCTCATTCAGCAAACCCGGTGATGACCACCTGCAACCGTTCTGTGAAACAAAGTGGCGCCACGACCCGCAAATCCGCAATGTGTTTTTTGTGGTGACAAACGAAGGTGCCCGCGCACCTCGCGTGATGGGCCTCCGCGATCAGCGTGAAGCCGCCAAGAAGGTCGGCAAAAGATAGGAATATCGTCCCCTGCCGATCGCGACCAAGAATCACGGGCAGTCCATATAGCCCCCGGTGATTTCCTCCATTTTCAACCCTCTGATTATGGCTTCTTACGCATCCCATTGGACGTATTGCAAGTGGATGATTTTAGAGTGATCCTAAACTGAGAACCGCCAAGAAGCCCATGATCCATCCAGCCCTCAAAATCGCATTTCTTGCACTGCTCGTATTGCATCAGAAACCGTTGCTCGCGCAAAGCCTCGTGTTGGATGGCATCGGCGTCGGGTCTGGGGTGACGGTTACGGGCGGTGGGGGACCGCCATCGTCATCGGTCGAGCTATTCCGCAACGGAGTCTCGGTGGGATCGGCTCCGACCACTGCGGGCGGGCAGTTCGGTTTTACCAATGTCACCACCGTGCTCAACGATTCGTTCGAGGTCGGTGCCGGCCAGGTCTGGAATTTCAACACAAACGGAAACACCGAGGGCTGGAGCGGCGGTGGCGACACCACTCTCGTCACCGGTGGGATTTGGAAGCAGACCGAAACTGCCAATGGTAGCGACATGACGTTGAATCTCTACGGTGACAACGTGATCAAAACCAAGGCACGTGCCTTGGAAATCCGAATGCGCTTCCAAGGGGGAGGTTCCCGCCAAGCGAGTGTCATCCTCCAAAGCGCCGGACCCAATGGCATCGCCGGTGGCGGCGACGATGTGCAATCATTCATACTCAACACGGTCACCCTCCAGAACAACGCGAACTATCAGACATTCGTGTTTGATCTGGGTGTCGATCACAATGGCGCGGCTACTTGCTGGCAAGGTGGTGCCGCACCCATTCAACTCAGCCTCTACATTCCCAGCACCAACGTCGGAAATACCGTGGAGATCGATTCCATCCGCCTGACCGAGTCGATGCGATGGGAGTTTGATTCGGGTGCTGATCTTGCCGAGTGGCAGGGCAACGCGAACACGGCCCTGAGTTCCACCGGCGGGCTTTTGAAGATGCAGGCAGCGACTGATGGCTCAGTGGCCATGTTTCGCCCGTTCCGTAACATCGGGTCCGGATATTTCAATCAACTGGAAACTCGCTTCCGCCAAGTCACCACCCAGCAGCCAAATTTGATTTCATGGCAATACGTTAGCAATCCGGCAGGCTACACCGGTGGTGGCTTTCAAGTGAATGGAACGCCCGCTGATGGTAACTTCCAGACCATCAATCTCAACCTTGCCGGCACTCCAACCTATGGCAATCTCTGGGGGACGGGTGGTGCGGCAACCATGAACACACCGGCCGATGCCTTCACCGGGATGTTTGCCAATGCTGCGGGTAACTTCACCGAATTAGAGTACATTCGTTTGCATCCGGTCACCCGCTATGGGCCAAGTCTGCCGGTGGTGGCTTCCGGCATTCCGATACCGCCGTCCTATTATGTCAGCTTCTCCGGTGGAAATGACTTGAACTCGGGGCGTACGGCCGCAACGGCATGGAAAACTTTCACCAACCTTGATGGACTCACGCTTGGACCAGGCTCCACCGTCTATCTCAAACGCGGCGATGTTTGGGCGAATAGCAAGCTTGTGCTCAACGGCAAGGGAATCAGCGGCAGTCCGATCAAGCTCACGGCTTATGGCGATGGCAACCGCCCGCGGATTACCGGGATCAATCTAACGACCGAGCCGTGCATCGTCTGGAACAATCCCTCGTTCGTGAATATTGATTCCATGGATTGCCGGGATGCGAAGATCGGCCTGTATCTCCGTTATACCGGTGGCAACTTGGATGGCACGGGTGAAATGTTTAACAATACCGACGTCACTATTTCCCACAGTTATTTCAAGAACATGGACGAGGTCTGGAGTGATGTGAACGGCGCGATCAATGTGGTGCCTCCCTACGAATTGTCGTGGGGCACAGGCATTTGGGTCGGAGGGAACGTCCCCTCGCCTCCCGGCGGACCATGGCCTTCTGACACGACTCCGATCCTCAATAATCTGAGTATCAAATTTTGTGGCTTCGATGAAGTCAATACAGGGGTGGGAATGAAATTTTACTTCCCGCCAAAATTCTACAGTCGCTTCACCAATTTTGTCTTCGAGGATTCATGGGTCACAGGTTGTGAGAATGGTTCCATGGCATTGTTCGATGTGAATGGCGGTAAGGTAAGCAGAGTGGATACATTTCTTGGCGGCACCGGATTTTATGACACTGGAACGACAAGTGGCTTCATCGAAACCATGAAGAACTTTGTGATCGAGGACTGCCAGTTCGCATTTAGTAAAAGGAGTAGCACCAGCAACGATGGTGTAGGTTTCGACTACGAAGGAGATACGGATAACGTTACCCTTAGAGACAGCGTCATCCATGATAACGATGGAGGTGCCTTTCTTCTGAGCAGCACAAACGGTCCGCACCTAAATTTCAATATCAGCAACAACACGATGTGGAATAACTTGCGCAATCCGATTAATGCAGCTCAAAACTATGAAATGCGGGCGAATCCCGGGAACACTGGGATTTACACGAACAATGGGATTTATCTTGGCGCTACAAACGCAATCGGAGCTACACAAGCCCATTTCACTTCAACTCGATGGCCCGCCTACACCGGCGGAAATTTGAATCGGATCACCACTCCCTTCTCCTCCGTGAGTGGCCGCCCTACCACTTGGCAGTTTACCTCCACCGTCGAGGGATGGGGTGGCATTAATCAATGGACCAGCTTTGGCCAATCCGGCGGCTCGTTGATCGGCACCTCATCCGGTCCGGATCCTTATGTCGAAAGCGCCGCCACTTGGGCAAATACACGTGAGCGTCGATGGGTGCTTGTCCGCATGAGCCAGACTGCCGGCAGCACCGGCCAGATATTCTTCCAAACGGAAACGTTCCCGACATTCACGGGAGATAAGTCAGTGGCATTTCCGATCATCGCGGACGGAGTGATGCGGGACTATGTCGTCTCCATGCCCCAGTCGGTCAAATACAAAGGAGTCGTCACGAAATGGCGCCTGGACCCAACCGACACGGCCGGCTCGACCATGGTAATCGACCGATTTGAGTCAATGCTCCAACCCTACCTCGTTTCCGTAACTCCAGTGACGTCTGGCGTGATCGATGTTCGTTTCAACCAGGCCATGCTACCGGAGGGTGGGGTTTTCGATTCCGCGAACTATGAGCTTTCTGGTCTTGGAAAGGGGACGGCAGCCACGAATCCATCGACCGTCACTTTACTTCCCACTTCAGGAGAGCCGATTTATCGGCTTGCTTGGGCCACCGGCAATACCAACGGTTTGGTAGCGAATCTAACAACTTCCAACTCGCTCGACGTCCGTGGCCACGCGCTCTGGAGTGGCAGCCAGTTCACGCTTGTCACCTTGCCGGAACCTGTCATCGACACGGATCACGACGGAATGCCAGATGGCTGGGAAACTGCCGCCGGGCTGAATCCGAATCTAGCTGCCGACGCCGCCATCGATAAGGACGGAGACGGCCAGGCAAACTTCGCCGAGTATCTCGCGGACACTGATCCTAGCGACCCGTCGTCGCGCTTTCATGTCCTCCGCATGGAATCACCGTCGGCACTTACGAAGCGTATCGTCTGGGCTTCCCGCCCCGGCGTCGTCTATCATGTGGAAATGTCTGACTCGCTGCTCGGCGGATCATGGACCACCCTCAATCCCGGACCGATCGTCGCCACTTCGGCGGAAACGTTCTGGGACGCCCCCGCTTCGGGAAACCGTCGCTTCTACCGGGTCCGCTCGTTCCGGCCAAATCCTCTGCTAGTCACACCATGAGTTTTTCAACCGGATGGGTGCGCGTCATCGCCCTTTGTTTGCTAGTTTGCCGTACTCCAGCGGAGGCAGAACAGCCCCATGGTGGTGATTGGAATGCGGACTGGATCGGTGTGCAAGGTGCGAGCCAGCCGAACATGTGGATGTGTTTCCGCAAGGAAATCGTGTTGACGGAAAAGCCCGCATCCGCGCCTACCCGAATCGCCTGCGACAGCAAATATTGGCTATGGATCAATGGCGCACTTGTTGTCTTCGACGGCCAGCTCAAACGAGGCCCCACGCCGGACGATACCTACTTCGATGCGATCGATCTCGCCCCGCACCTCGTGGCCGGGAAGAACACCGTCGCCATTCTTGTCTGTTACTTCGGGCGCGATGGTTACTCCCATCATTCCTCGGGTGAGGCGGGCTTGTTGTTTGAATCCAAGATGGGTGAACAACTTCTGGCATCCGACTCCACTTGGAAGGCCCGCGTGCATCCTGCTTTCGGCTCCGCCGAGCCGAAGTTAGACAACGTCCGGCTGCCCGAGGCCAACCTGCGTTTCGACGCCCGTCTCGACCTCGGGAAATGGCAGTCTCCCGGCTATGACGATTCTGGCTGGAAGGGGCCCCGAGTATTCGGACGGGTGCCCATGGCTCCATGGAATGATCTCTATCGTCGCCCGATTCCGCAGTGGAAAGACAGCGGCCTCATCGACTACGTTTCGAAACCCGATCTGCCTCGCGAGGGGGATGGGAAACCTATCATCTGCAAGCTTCCCTACAACTGCCACGTCACTCCCTACCTAAAAGTTGAGGGGCCGGCAGGAAAGGTGATCAAGCTTCGCACCGACATCGGTGCCACCTATGGCAGCCTGCCGAAAATCGAAACCCACCGGCATGAATACATCACTCGCGAAGGCGTTCAGGAATTTGAACTGCCTAACTGGTTCAACGGACATGAAGTTCATTACGAGGTTCCTGTCGGCGTGAAAGTGCTGGATCTCAAATACCGGGAGACCGGCTACGACACCGAGATGTCCGGACGTTTCGAGACCAACGACAAGCGTCTCAACCAGCTCTGGGAGGAATCCCGCCGCACGTTGTATGTGACCATGCGTGACAGTTACATGGACTGCCCCGACCGCGAACGCGCCCAGTGGTGGGGCGACGTGGCCAACGAACTCGGCGAGGCGTTCTACGCCTTCGAGCCGGTCCGCTCACCGCTTATCGTTAAGAAAGGCATTTACGAACTCACCAGGTGGCAGCGGGCGGATCAGGTGCTCTATTCTCCCGTCCCATCGGGGATTCGGAATCCCGGGGTGCTGGATCCCACCGACGGCACGATTCATGAAGAGCTTCCTCAACAAATGCTCGCCAGCGTTGGATGGTATGGGCTCTGGACCTACTATTGGTACAGTGGCGACAAACAATCCATCGTTGATGCCTATCCCGCAGTGAAGCGCTATCTCTCGCTCTGGCAGCTCGGAGAGGACGGGCTTGTGGTTCATCGCAAGGGAGGCTGGGACTGGACCGACTGGGGCCAACATTTCGATACACCGGTGGTGGAAAATGCATGGCTTTACCTCGCGCTCAAGGGTGCAGTCGCGATGGCGGAACTCAGTGGAAATGAAGTGGATGTTTCTTCCTACCGGGGGAAAATGAAATTGATTGAAACGCACTATCAGAAAGCGTTCTGGCGTGGTGGGGAATACCGGAGTTCCGGACACAAGGGGCCAACGGATGACCGGGCGAATGCCATGGCGGTCGTATCCGGTCTGGCCGACCCGACGCAGTATCCCGCCATCGAGGCGGTGCTCATGAGGGAACGTTACGCAAGCCCGTATATGGAAAAATACGTGCTGGAAGCTCTGATGATCATGAAGCGACCGGAAAGCGCGATGGCGCGAATGAAAGAGCGATACCAAGCGATGCTGGATGACAACATGACCACGTTGTGGGAGGCCTTCGACCCCATGGTGATCCCTGGCTATGAAACCATCGGCCGCGGCACCTGCAATCATGCTTGGTCGGGCGGGCCACTCACGATCCTTAGCCAATACGTCGGCGGCATTTCTCCGACCGCACCTGCCTTCCGCGAGTTTCAGGTGATGCCCCAGCCCGGCGATCTCACGTCGATCCTTTCCGTGGTGCCGACGCAATTCGGGAACATCGAATCGCATGTTACGCGGTCTGATGGCAATTTTAAGATGAATCTTGTTTCCCCGCCGGGCACCATTGCCGTGGTGGGAATTCCCTCCGCCGAGTTGAGCGGCGGCAAGCGGGTGATATTGAACGGGAAGGCCGCCGATGCGGTGGGGAACGATACCCGTTTCGCACTCTTCCGCGTCACGGCGGGCACCTGGAAATTTGAAGTGATCCCATGAAACTGATTCTAATATTCTCTCTTATCGCCGTCATGGTCGGACAAGGCGCGACGGTCGGCACCCTTCGTTGTGAGTTCCTTGAGAACCCGCAAGGGATCGACTCATTCGAACCGCGCTTGAGCTGGATTCAGGAATCGACCAAGCGCGGGGCTAAACAAACAGCATGGCAGGTCATGGTGGCATCATCCGCCGCGGCGCTACAATCGGAGAAGGCGGATCTGTGGGACTCGGGCAAAGTGATGTCGGATCAATCGATCCACATCCGTTATGGCGGCAAGCCGCTTGCTTCGCGGCAGGCCTATGTTTGGAAGGTCCGTATCTGGGATAAGAATGGTGAGGTTTCCCCATGGAGCGAAGTTGCCCGCTGGAGCATGGGAATGAAGGAGGATGATTGGCAGGGCAAATGGATTGGCAAAGACGCGCCCGTGGTGATGGCACCGCTCACGGACACATCCTGGATCGCCTATCCGGAAAATGATAGATCGGCCGCTAAGCGCCATTATTTCCGCCGATCGTTCGAGCTTCCCTCGGATCGGCGCATCCGCAGTGGCGAGTTTTATTTGGGTGTCAACGGCAGCTTCGGCAGTGCCGTCAACGGGAATTCCCACGGCAGCGGTGCGGGATTTCACGAGGCGACGATGGTGGATATCGCCCCTCATTTGAAGTCGGGCAGGAACACCATCGCGCTGTGGGTGGAAACCGATGATAAATCGCCCCGGAGCGAGCCTGCTCTAACCGGACGTGTTGAAATCCAATTTGAAACCGGACCGCCGCTTGTATTTGCCACCGATGGGATGTGGCTGACCTCCCCGGTTGAAACGGAAGCGTGGATCCAACCGGACGCAAATGAGTCGTCCTGGAAGTCCGCTTTATCACTCGGGCCGACGGGTATGAAACCATTTGGTGAAACTTTGCTTCCCGCTTCCCGCGAGTTACCGGCGCGGCTTCTGCGCAGGGAATTTGAAGTCGTTAGCAAGCCGCTCCGGGCAATGCTTTATGTAAGCGGGCAGGGGATTTCCGAGTGTGAAATGAATGGCTCGAAAATCGGCGACCATGTGTTGTCGCCGGCGCTCACCGAGTATGACAAGCGCCAGGTCTATGTGACCCATGATGTCACGGACGCGGTCAAGGCGGGAAAAAACGCGATCGGTGTGCATCTTGGCAACGGTCGCTTTCATGCTCCCCGCAGCAAGTGGTTTGTGATGACGCGGGATTTCGGCGTACCGCAGCTGATGCTGCAGCTTGAGTTGGAATTCGCCGATGGCACGCGACAGGTGATCGCCAGTGATGCTTCCTGGAAGATCACGGACGACGGTCCCATCCGGGCGAACAATGAATATGACGGTGAGATCTACGATGCCCGGATGGAGCAGGCAGGCTGGTCATCCCCGGATTTTGCGGATTCGTCATGGCAGCCTGCGGATATCCTCAAGGCACCGGGCGGTAAGCTGGTCTCCCAGATGATGCATCCCATTCGCGTGACGGAAACGCTAACACCGGTCGCGATGGCCGAGCCAAGCCACGGTGTATTTGTCTTCGACATGGGCCAGAACATGGTCGGCTGGTGCCGGCTTGAAGTGACAGGGCCGCGGGGGGCCACAGTAAAACTCCGCCACGCGGAAACGCTTCGGGAGGATGGAAATCTCTATCTGGCAAACATGCGCGGCGCGGTGGTCACCGATGCCTATCATCTGAAGGGAGGGGAGCCGGAGACTTACGAACCGCGTTTCACCTATCACGGCTTCCGCTATGTTGAAGTCACCGGATTTCCCGGCAAACCCACACTGGATTCCATAGTGGGGCGCGTGGTGCACGATGATCTGCCCTCCGCCGGAGAATTCGAATGTTCCGAGCCGTTGATCAATCAGTTCCATTCCAACGTCCGCTGGGGTGTGCGCGGGAACTACCGCAGCATTCCGACAGATTGCCCGCAGCGCGACGAGCGGCAGGCATGGCTCGGCGACCGCACGTTCAGCACGCGTGGTGAGACATTCCTCTTCGACACCGCGACTTTCTATTCGAAATGGCTTCAGGACATGGCCGATGCACAAAAGGATTCCGGCAGCATTCCAGATGTTTGTCCCAGCTATTGGCCGCTCTACAATGACAACGTCGCGTGGCCATCCGCAGCGTTGGTGATACCCGGCACGATGCTCGATCAATACGCCGACACCGCCCTGATCGCCCGGCACTATCCGGCGATGGAGAAGTGGATTTCCCACATGAGCCAGTTCATCGAGAATGACCTGATCGCGAAAGACAACTACGGCGACTGGTGCGTTCCGCCGGAGGATCCGGAGCTGATTCACTCGGTCGATCCTGGGCGCAAGACGCACCCGATGTCGATCGCGACCTCATATTTCTGCCACAATCTTGACTTGATGAGTCGTTACGCACGGCTTCTGGGAAAACCCGATGACGCGGCACGCTACGCCAGTCTTTCGGACCGGATGGCGGCCGCCCTGAATCAGAAATTCTACGACCGCGTGAAAGGCTTCTACGACAATGGTTCGCAGACGTCCTGCGTCCTGCCGCTCGCTTTCGGTCTGGTGCCCGAAGCAGAGCGGGCCAGGGTTTTCGCGCATCTCGTTCACAAAATCACGGTCGGGACGAAGGGTCACATCGGCACCGGCCTGGTCGGCGGGCAGTGGCTCGGGAGGGTGCTTACTGAAGGCGGAAGGGCCGATCTTGTGAAAAATTTCGCCACCCAGACCGACTACCCGAGCTGGGGCTACATGATGCGGAATGGAGCCACCACGGTCTGGGAGCTGTGGAATGGAAACACAGCGAATCCGGCGATGAACTCGGGGAATCACGTGATGCTGGTGGGTGACTTTATCATCTGGCTTTACGAGTCGCTCGCGGGAATCAAGGCGGATCCTGCGGCTCCCGGCTTCAAACACATCATGATGAAGCCCGAACCGGTCGACGGTATTGGCTTTGCCCGCGCCAGCCATCGTTCTCCCTATGGAGAAATCCGCAGCGAGTGGAGGCGGGAAGGGGAGACCTTCGAATGGAGCATCACGGTGCCGCCTAACTGCGCGGCCACAGCATTCGTTCCATGCACCGACGCAGCGACCCTGCGTGAAGCGGGCAAGGAAATTTCCGCGAGCCCGGGCGTTAGATTGACGGCCATGAAAGACGGGCGCGCCGTGCTGGAGCTGCCCGCCGGAACCTATCACTTCTCGTCCAGATGAACCGGATTTGTAATGTTTTTCCTGCGTTGGCGCTCGCCGCCTCCTCATTCGTCTACGCGGCGGAGATTGATTACGCCCGTGAGATCCAGCCCATCCTCAGCGAACATTGTTTCCACTGCCATGGTCCGGACGAGAATACCCGCGAAGCGGATTTGCGATTGGATACCCACGAGGGTGCCATCGCGAAATCGGACAAACACGCGATCGCCATCGTTCCCGGAGATCCCGATGCCAGCGAGCTGATCCGGCGTGTCACTACGCAGGATCCGGACGACATCATGCCGCCGCCGGACCAGCACAAGCCGGTCAGCGACGCGCAGGTGAAGGTCTTGAGGGAATGGATCAAACAGGGCGCGCCCTACAGTCAGCACTGGGCATTCATACCACCTGTTAAAAAACCACTGCCGGAGGCAGTGGCGAATCCGGTGGATTCATGGGTCAAGGATCGGCTGGGAAAAGATGGCATTTCCCTGTCTCCGCCCGCGCCTGCCGAAGTGCTCGCCCGCCGGATCTATCTGGATGTGATCGGATTGCCACCCACGCCGGCCGAGATCGACGCGTTCGCGGCGGAAGAGAAAATCGACCGGTCAGCGGCGATTGCCAAACTGGTGGACGGCTTGCTAGCCCGGGAACAGTTCGGCGAAAAGTGGGCGCGGCATTGGTTGGACATCGCCCGCTATTCGGACAGCAACGGATTTGAAAAAGACCTGCCGCGCGAACAATGGGCCTATCGGGACTGGGTGATCGGCGCGCACAACAATGACATGCCATACAATGAGTTCCTGATCGAGCAGGTCGCCGGTGACATGCTGCCGAACCGGACGCAAGATCAAGTGATCGCCAGTGGATTTCTCAGCAATGGCATGATCAACGAGGAGGGTGCCATCATTCCCGAGGAGTTCCGGATTGCGGGCGTCGTTGACCGGATGGACGTTATTGGCAAAGCCGCCATCGGCCTGTCATTGCAGTGCGCGCAATGCCACACTCACAAGTTCGATCCCATCACGCACGATGAGTATTTCGGTATCTTCGCGTTCCTGAATGACACTCACGAGGCGCAGTCATGGGTTTATAATCCGCAGCAAAAAAGTCTGATGGATCGCCTCCGAGGCGAGATTCAAGCATTGGAGGATCAGCTGAGATCTTCGCGTCCGGCTTGGCAGGAAGAGATCAATGCCTGGGTGAAGGCCGAGCAAGCGACTGCGGTTCCCTGGACCGTGCTGGATACCGACAAGCAGATTTTTGATGGGGGCTTGAATCATCCGGTGGAGATGCCGGATCACAGTATTTCGATTCTCGGGCATCGATCGAATTTCGGACTGCTGCTTTTTGAAGCCGAGCCGAAACAGATGGGGCTTACCGGGCTGCGCCTGGAAGCGCTGCTAGACAAAGATCTGCCTTTCGGCGGTCCGGGCCGGAGCAACCTTGGAACCTTTGCGATCTCCGAGATCGGAGTTGATATCAAGTCACCCGGTAGCGAGGAGTGGAAGCCCGTGCCTGTCATCAATGCTTCAGCCGACTTTGTACCGTCCGAGCGTTTGTTCACAGATGTTTTCTCGCCGCGGGAAGACCGGGATAAGGGCAAAATCCGCAAGTTAGGCCCGGTGTCGTTCCTGGTGGATGGAGATGAACTTCTCGGCTGGTTTCCAGACCGTGGGCCGGTGCTGAGGCATACCGAATCGACGGCAGCCTTTCAGTTTGCAGAACCGCTGGATGTTCCTGAGGGGACCCGCATGCGAATCCGCATGATCCAGACCCATGGTGGAGGCAAGGATGGCCTTGAGACCAATCAACTCGGACGGGTGAAGTTTTCATTTTCACAAGCCGAGCGCCCGTTTGTTCCTCCCTACGATCATGCCGCGACATTGGCGATGTCCTTGCCTGCCAGTGACCGGACGCCGGAGCAAAATGCAGCATTGTTCCGTGCTTGGCGGCTACACGCATCGGGAGCGGTGGAGATCAACGAAAAGATTGCAGCGCTGGAAAAGCAATTGCCAGAGGCGGAAACCAGCGTGCTCCATCAGGAAGCTCGTATGCCGTTAGACCGCCGGGTCACGCGCCTTCTCGACCGGGGCGCGTGGAACATGCCCAAGCAGGAAATCAAGCCGCACGTGCCCGCGGCGCTTCACCCCATGAAGTCGGAGACCGCGACTCGGCTGGACTTCGCCCGCTGGCTCGCGGCCCGTGAATCCCCGCTAACGGCGCGGGTCCAGGTGAATCGCGTGTGGCAGGCGCTCTTCGGTCTCGGCTTTGTCGAATCACCCGAAGATTTTGGGGTTCGAGCGGCCCGGCCTGAGTATCTGGAGCTTCTCGACTGGCTCTCTGTGGATTTCATGGACCGCGGCTGGAGCCTCAAAACCTTGTTGCGGACCATCCTCACCAGTTCGGTCTATCAGCAGAGCTCGGAAATCAGTCCTGCGATGCTGGAGAAGGACCCATCGAATCGCCTTCTCGCCCGCGGCCCGCGGTTCCGCCTGGAAGCTGAAGTCTTGCGTGATCTGGCACTTGGTGCCGGCGGGTTGCTGGATTTGAAAGCCGGCGGCCCCGGGGTCTATCCACCCGTGCCGCTGAGCGTGCTGGAAAATAATTTCGTCAGGCCGGACTATTGGATCGCTGCGGAAGGTCCCGAACGTTACCGGCGGTCGATCTATCTGTTCCGCAAGCGCTCGATGCCGGATCCGGTGCTCACCGGCTTCGATGCTCCTTATGGTGATTTTTCCTGTGCGCGCCGCTTGAGGTCAAATAGCCCGCTATCCGCCCTCACCTCGCTGAATGAGCCTGTTTTTGTTGAAGCGGCAAGATCGCTTGCCTTTCGCGTGCTCGCCGAGGCGGGCTTGTCGGAAGTGGAACGCATCGCCTTGGCCTATCGTCTCACCACCGGGCGCGAACCCACCGGGAAAGAGACCGGAATCGTTCAAGAATTTCTCGCCAGCCAGCGAAGCCGCATCGATTCAGGAGAACTCAAATCCAATGAAATCATCGCGGTGAAATTACCGGAAGGCGTGGATCCCAAAGAAGCCGCGGCCTGGGTGATCACCGCCCGTGTCATGCTGAATCTCGATGAAACCCTCAACAAGAACTGAGCTGCTATGAAAATCCATGAAGAACTTCATCGCGAGCGGGCCCGCTTCATTTCACGCCGCTGGTTTCTCCGCGATTGCGGGGTAGGTCTGGCCGGACTGATGCTCAATTCACTCGGTGGAAACTCCGCCAGCGCCGCAAATGTCGCTGGATCATCGATGTCGTTGTTGCCCCATTTCCAACCGAAGGCAAAGCGGGTCATTTACTTGTTTCAAGCCGGCGGACCCAGTCAGTTCGAATTGTTCGATCCCAAACCCGAGCTGATCCGGATGGATGGGAAGCTCCCGCCCGCTGGTTTGCTCGACGGATATCGGGCCGCGTTCATCAATCCCAACTCTTCGTTGTTAGGGGCGAAGTTCAAGTTTTCGAAGCATGGATCGGCGGGCATGGACTTCAGCGAGTTGATCCCTCACATGGCGGGCATCGCCGATGACGCGTGTTTTGTTAGGTCCATGTTCACGGATGCCGTGAACCACGCGCCCGCGCAGATCCTCATGAACACCGGCAGCCAGCAATTCGGCCGCCCGAGTTTTGGTTCCTGGGCGCTTTATGGACTTGGCAGTGAAACCGAAAACCTCCCCGGCTACGTCGTGCTCGCCAGTGCCAAGGGCACGAGCGGCGGTGCGAGCAACTACGGTTCAGGCTTCCTTCCGTCCTCCTTCGGCGGCGTGCCCTTCCGCGGCTCGGGTGACCCCTTGCTCTATCTGTCAAATCCACGGGGCTTCGACGTGAAAGCACAGCGTGAGTCGCTCGACGTGCTCCGGCAGCTCAATGAAACCGGCCACCACCAGCACGGTGATCCTGAAACCCTGGCCCGCGTCCATGCCTATGAGTCGGCTTTCCATCTCCAGGCCAGCGCGCCCGAGCTGATGGACCTCAAGCAGGAGCCTCAGTACATTCTCGATCTTTACGGGATCAAGGACATCAATGTTTCCAGCTACGCCCGCAACTGTTTGTTAGCCCGGCGCCTCATCGAGCGGGGCGTTCGTTTCGTCCAGCTCTTTCACGAGGCGTGGGACCAGCATGACAAGCTGACCAACCAGATGAAAAAGAACTGCGAGGACACCGACCAGGCCAGCGCCGCCCTTGTCACCGACCTCAAGCAACGCGGTCTGCTGGACGATACGCTGGTGCTCTGGGGCGGCGAGTTCGGGCGCACGCCGATGGTCCAAGGCGGCAATGACGGGCGCGACCACCACAGCCGTGCCTTCACGATGTGGATGGCCGGTGGAGGATTGAAGGCCGGGCACATTCACGGTGAGACCGATGATCTCGGGTTCAATATCACCAAGGATCCGGTTCATGTGCATGACCTCCACGCGACGCTTCTCCATCTGTTGGGATTCGATCATCTTCGCCTGACCTATCGTTTCCAAGGCCGTGATTTCCGCCTCACTGATGTCCATGGCAAGCTGGTGAAGGGAATCCTCGCCTAGCTCGGAGAGTGCGGGTGTGGACCCATCCGAATGGATGTCTAGCCGCGCCGGGCGATTCAGAATAGACTAGTTTGTAAGTGAGGATATTAGCTGTACAATGGACACATGCTGTAAGACTCTGCAATGGAGCGCTCAACAGGCAGGCGATGCCTGAAAGGATCTCGAAGTTCGTCAGGAAAATGGAAAATAAATACAGAATTAGCACTTAACCAATTCATGATCAAGCCTACAGCAGCCTCAGTAAAATATGTTTGGAAACTTCTATTTTTGTTAGGAATGGCGATTGCGGGGGCAGCTCCTACGGTAACCACCAATGCTCCTACCGGTGTGACCGACCTTCAGGCGACGATGCGAGCTACCGTCAACGCCAACGGCATAGGCTACTGGATCTGCGAGTTCCAATTTGGCAAGACAGCTTCCTGCGAGATGGGAAGTTTTTCGCCTGTGCGATACTGGGTCGACGGTCCTACGGATGGCTCGAAGCCAATTTCGATTTCCGCAGCGCCTCCCTCGCTAGATTACTCGGATTTCAAAATTTGGCCCCTGGAGCCTGGAACGACTTATCACTACCGGATTTATGTAAGAAATCTCGATCGTTCGCAGGAATATTATGGCGCGAACCAGTCGTTCACCACGTTGTCTGCCAGAACGAATCCTACCATTTCAGCCAACAGGCCCGTGGCATTGGGATACAATGCCGCCAGAGTGAGCAGCTTCATTTTTTCCGGAGGTTCTTCTGCCACCGTCGCTGTCGAATACGGACTCACAAGCAGTTACGGAAATCAAGTTTTG
Source organism: Akkermansiaceae bacterium (assembly GCA_041739215.1). GTDB lineage: Bacteria > Verrucomicrobiota > Verrucomicrobiia > Verrucomicrobiales > Akkermansiaceae > Luteolibacter. The sequence continues at coordinate 2,094 of JBGSOI010000223.1, read as the reverse complement.
TGGACGGGAAACGTCAACCTCAACACGACGCAGGCCACTTCGATTGATATCCCATCCCTCACGCCCAATACGCTTTATTACTATCGCTGGAAGGCGATCAACTCGCAGGGTGCAATCAGTGGCCTAGCGGGCTCGTTCATGACTCGGACGATGCCAACCGTCATTACCTCAACTGCAACAAATATTGCCTCTGATAAAGCGACGTTGTGCGGTAACGTGAACGTGAACAATAGCCAACTCGTTTCACCTGGTTTTGAATATGGGCTCACGACTTCTTACGGCAATAATTTTTCGGGTGTCGTAACCCCCAGCTTTATCAGTGGAACGATGCCCACCGAAGTCACGGCCAATCTCACCGGCCTCCTTCCGAATACCACGTATCACTACCGGATGTTTGGAAGACAGGTAGACATCCCCACCAAGACATACGGGGAGGACATGACTTTCACGACCCATCCAGTGGGCAATGCTCCGGTGATTGACGGCCCGTTTTCAGCATCCGAAGTCACCACTCGGTCTGCCATGGTGCGTGCTTCGAGCGTCACTGCGGGGACCGCGGACACTACGGTTTCCTTCCAATTCGGGATATCAACATCTTACGGCCAGGAAGCCATTTCGCCGGTATCCGTGCCAGCGAATTCGACTCAGGCTCCCTTAATTGCCGTGATTGAGGGTCTGTCACGAATGGCACGTAATTAAGGCCAATTTCGTTGATTTTCGTAGACGAAAAGCCGATCCGAGTACGGTTAGAATGTGTGACCAAACAACCCATTCTGACCGGCTTTCCGCGAACTATCTTTGCCACCGCAAAACGCCGATTGCAAGCCACCGTGCGACTGACCCGGGAGCAGGCAATCAAGCAGTCGCTTTGCGGATATTCGCTGCTCTTCGCCCGATTCGTGCCTAGCGACTTTCTTGGGGCTCATGACCCCACGTTGCGCCAACGCCATTTTGGTCACATCCCGGTCTTCTGGGCCTGGACGGCCCAAATCCTCGAAGCCAACGCCTCCTGCTCGAAGGCTCTCGGATTGATTCAGTCGTGGTATCGCAGCTCGGATCTTCCCGTTCCACGCGGCGATACCAGCGGCTATTGCAGCGCCCGTTCCCGCCTCGACGAAAACTTCCTCAGAACCATCTTCGAAAAGATCACCAGCAATCTCGAACGCTCGGTCCGGACAATGGATCTCTGGAACGGCCATATTCTCAAGGCCATCGACGGCAGCAGTGTGCAATTGATGGACACGGCAAAAAATCAGGAGGTTTATCCGCAATCCCCCAATCAGAAGGCGGGTTGCGGATTTCCGATCATGGGCATTGTCGGAGTGCTCAATCTCAGCCACGGCGGCTGGGAGGGATTTGAAACCTGCAACCAACGGGATCATGACTCCCGCATCGCGCCACGGCTTCTCAAGCATATCCATGCTGGGGACGTCCTGCTGGCAGACCGGGCCTTCTGCTCCTATGAACTCATTGCCAGACTGCTAGATAAAGACGCGCACGGTGTCATGCGGCTGCATCAGGCCCGCCACGCAAAACTCGACTGGCGTCGCGGCAAGAAGATCAGCCCGAACGAACGGCTCATCACTTGGAACAAACCCTCGCAGCAGCCTCCTGGAAGCGACCTGAGCTCCGACGAATGGAAAGCGCTGCCCGACCAACTTCACCTTCGCTACATCAAGACCCAATACGAGGACCGGACGGGACAAAAACGCACGCTCGTAATCGTGACCACGCTGCTGGATACCGCAAAATATCCGGCCGAGGAACTCACGTCACTTTATGCCCAACGCTGGGAAATTGAACTCAAGCTCCGTGACATCAAAACCACTCTGAGCATGGAGCGCTTCGCGGTCAGAACCCTGAAATGGCACACAAAACCCTCTGGATGATGATGATCTCGTACAACCTGATGCGCGGGCTCATGCAGGAGTCTGCCATCGAGGCGGGAAAGTCGCTCTGAGATGCAACGGATTTTTGGACCGGTTTTGGTTCAGTTAAGAGAGTGGATTTTGGCCTCGAATTGGGCCGGGGTCAGGTAGCCTAACGACGAGTGTTTGCGGTGCGTGTTGTAGTAGGCTTCGATGTATTCGAAGA
>JBGSOI010000194.1:0-5870 GCA_041739215.1 Akkermansiaceae bacterium | reverse complement strand
GGTGGCGTCGTCGCGCCGGTTGAGCAGCGCGAGGCGGGGCCGGCCGGTCCAGCGCAGGATCTCCATTTCCGCCAGGAAATCGTCCCGCAGCGGCCTTGCCGGATCAACCACGTAGAGGATGCCGGCGCCGGCGAGCAGTGGTTCTAACAATCGTTTCTCATCCCCGAAATCCTCGCCCGCTTCGGCCACGAACTTGCGCAAGGCCTCCAGTCCGGGAGTGCCCTCGCCGTGGATCTGCTGGATGGCGCGCATCGCTTCCACCGGCCGTGAAAACCCCGGCGTGTCGATGAAGCGGACGCATTCGCGGTCGCCGAAAACCACGCGGTGCGGCTGGCAGCGGGTGGTCTCGCCGGGTGTGGGGCTGACCCTGACAAGCTCGTTGTCGTCGATCTCCAACAGCGTGGCGATCACCGCGGATTTCCCCATGTTCACGCGCCCGACGACGGCGAATGTCGGAACTTCCTGTCCGCCCTGGCCACTCATTTGACCTCGTGGACCGCGGCCAGGTTCTTGATCTCGATCTCGGGCCGACGCTGGGAGCTCGGGGTGCCGACCTTGCCGCGCAGGCGGACGTTCTTGCCGACGAATTTACCCAGCGACTCCAGGTTGGTCTCGGCAGTTAGATCCTTCCGCATGATATAGCCGCGGGGCTCGTCCTTGGCCGGGGTCGTTGAAAATTCCAGATAGAGTGTGGCTCCCTTGCCGTTGTTGGAAAAACGGACCTGTGCGAGCCGCCCTTCCAATTCCACCTCCGAGTTCTTCTTTTCCAGCAGCAATTCCCCGTCAGCCACCTCGAACAGATTGCCACGGTTCTGGATTTCCAAGCGCCGCGCGTCCTTCTCTCTGTCGAGCTTCCGGCTGCTGGCTAACAGTTCAGCGGCCTCGCGGTTCACCTGGGCCACGCTGCGCTCCCGCGAACGGGCCGGCGCGGGAGCTGCCGGGCTGGGTGGGATTGCGATGGCTTCCGCCTCGGTGGTTGGAGAAGACACTTCGGCAGTGAATATCTCCGGCATCCCTGCTCTCGCGGTTTGGCTCCGCTTCACCAGCAGAAATCCCCCGCCAGCGAGAGCGGCGGAGGCTGCCGCGACGGCGATCAAGATTGGCCAGCGCGACGGCTTTTTCTTCCTGGCAGTCACCACCGGGCGGGCTATTGCCTGGCGGACCAGTCGTTTCACCGGGATCGGAGCTTCCTCGCCGATTGCGGCGGCTAACATTTCCCGGGCTTGGTGGAGGGTCGTCGTCCGCGCGGTGCCGCGGAGCCATTTGAGCCAGCCGCCGAGGCCCCGGCCTTCCTGGTCGGCAATGATTTTTCCCCGCCAACCCATGATTTCCTCGGTCAAGGTGATGATGGATTCGAGACCGCGCTGGCCGTCGTTTTTACCAAGCCATTTCAAAGGAGCTATCCAAAAGGTGAAGCCGCGGCCGGTTCCTTCGGCAGCGACGACGATCGACTGCAACGAGGTCTCCACCCAGACCGCTTCTTCAGCCAGCACTTCGGATAGAAGTTCGCAAACCTCCAGCGCCTGGGAAAGCAGCTTGGCGGCATCCACGGGATCTAACGGAGCGCGTTTTGCGAGCGCTTCCAGCCGCAGGCCTTCGATCCACTCGGTCGCGATGTACGGCATGCCATCGACAGGATCACAGCCGCCGGCGATGACGGCGCGCAGGGCGGGGTGGGTGATTGCGGCCAGGCGCTCGACCGCGATGTGGTAGGCGATCTGCTCGTCTTCCTGCAGGCCGCCGCCATTCGCGCCGAACGGGAAAAACCGCCGCACCGCGACGGTCTGGTTCGTTTCCGTGTCCAAGGCGCGGAAGACCACGCCGGAAGCATCCTGGATCACAAGATCCTCGATTTGGAAACGCTGGCTCACGGGTAGGTCTCTAGCACAAGTTCGCGGGCGCTCCAAGTGGCGATGCGGAGGCACGGCAAATTGGCACTCATTCCGGGAGGGGCAGAAAACTGACTTGGGAGAAACGCTGGAGCTGATGGAAATCCGGTGGCCCGGACCCGAGATCCGAGGCGCTGACGAATTTTTGGGCCGGCGATTCGAGGATCATCGCCACGTTCATCCGCGTCGCAGGCCCGAAATCCAACCGCGCACGCAACAGATCGAGAGGAATAGCCATGGCGGCCAGCCATGAACCGTCGGGAGCCAGATCGGAAAAGGTGGCCACTTCCGGCATCGCGATTTCCGCCTCGTCGGCCCTCACCCGCGGGGCGCTGAATTCGCAGGTCCACCAAGCGCCGTTGGCGGCGAGGTTGAATTCGAAATACCGCCCGCTGACCGGATCCGCGAGGAACAGCTCGGCCACGTCGTGCTGCCAGAGTCCGGCTTGAAATGCTCCGGGCCGTGCCTGCGGGTGGATCCGCGCGGGCCGACGATGGTTGGCGATGAACCACAAATGCCGACCGTCCGCGACCACGGAAAAGCCTGCGGGAGTTTGCAGCGCCACGCCGTGCACGTCCTTTTCCAAACCTAACAGCGGAACGTCCAACCCGCCCCAAACCAGCGGGCGGGGACTGGTGAAAATCGTCATGCCCGGGACTGTGACCGAGGCCGCGATTTGATGTCGAGGCAGGAGATGTATGGCCGGATTTGGGAGTAGAAAAATTCTCCGGGAATTTGGTCGCTTTATTTTGGAAGATTTGCGTAATTTCCGCCTCAGCAAATTACTTTCATGGCTCGTTCGCGCTCAGGCTTTCACACCACCATCGAATACATCGGCCCTCGGCCGCAAAAGCCGAAGCGACGGAATTTTTTCGGCGGCTGGGTGATTATCGTGATCGCCGTGGGGATGGGTTTCTGGTTCGGCCGGCCACTGGTTCCCTTTCTCAAGGCCACCCAAGTGGGAGCTTCCATGGAGCAGGCCGACGTGCTGATTTCCTCGCTCAAGGATTCCAAGCGGTTTGGCAACGGGCTTGCGGCCGTGGCGCTGGCCCATTCCGGCGAGACTGTCAGTTACGATCCCGCCTACTATCAGATCGCGTATCCGAACGGCGATGTGCCGTCTCACAAAGGAGTTGCCGCAGACGTGGTGGTCCGCGCCTACCGCGGCATGGACCTGGATCTCCAGGTGCTGGTGCACGAGGACATGGCCGAAAACTTCCGGCTCTATCCACAGCTCTGGTCCGCCTCAGCGCCTGACACGAACATCGACCACCGCCGGGTGGCCAATCTCCAGCGCTTCTTCGAGCGCAAGGCCCGAACGATCACTCCGACCCGCAATCCCGCGGACTACCGCCTTGGCGACATCGTCGTTTGGTCGCTCCCCAATGCGGAAGCGCACATCGGCATCGTCGTCCCCGGTCCCGGCGACCGCGCCGGTGAAGCATGGGTGGTCCACAACATGGGTGCCGGCGTGAAATGGGAGAACATCCTTTTCGACTACAGCATCCAGCGCCATTTCCGTTTCCCGGCTGAGGATGGGAAGTGAGTCGTCACGACCGGAACAATCCGGACGGCCGCATCTCTAACGATCATCACTACCGGAAAGTGTTGGGAACCGGGATGAGAAAATTTTTACTGGCGACCATCGGGTGTCTGGCTTTTGCCGCACCCCCCGCATTTTCCCAATCCCATGTGGATCTGGCATTGGAGGAGTTTGCCGGCAATGACCAGGGAGTCGGCTCGGGAACGACAACCGAAGCCAGTCTGGACGAGGATGTGAGCTACATCGAAATTGATGTGGATGGTGATGGGGTGAACGAGATTTTCGTCAGCCGCCCCGACCTGATGTCAGACGACATCTGGATCCTGTACCGTGACACGTTGAATGAGGACGGAGGCATCATGAAAATCGGAGTGGCCGAACTCGATGCCAACACCATGCGCATTGCGGAACGCGAAGGAGTGAAGGGCTACTATGAACTCTATCGCATGGGCGCCGGAAAATCGAGGCTGGTGTTCAACGGGTTTGACAAGAACGGCACGCTGGTCGCCCTGTCGGAGGAGGTGATAGAGGCCGGGGGCAAGGACAAGGCGCTTTACGACAGTCTTCACTTCGGCAGATTCGACTCCGCCGGGAACAAGCCTGACATCAAAAGCCTTCCCGTGATCCCGATCCGGCAGAGCTTCCTGAAAAAGAAAGCCGCGGCACTTTCGAATAGTCCCGGGAAGCGGGCGGCAATTTCCCGGGATCCCACTCAACCGCCGGTTTTCGCAGACAGCGTTGGAACGTCGCTTGCAAAAAGAAAAGTCGCGGGACCGGAGACAAGGACCAACAGACTGTTAGGATGGGTCTTCGGTATCGTCGCGATCACCGCCGGGTGGTGGGTATTTCGGACAGGCGGGAGGAAGGCTCGTCGAGAAAGTGGAAACTCGCGGCCTCGCTGATTGCAATTGCGGTATCTAACCGGGGTTTCGGCGACTATCCGAGGAATAGGCCGGATGCGGGTTGTGGGTTGTCCTGGAAGGGCCAATGGGCGTGAAAGGAGACTACTGGCATGGCTGTGGACAGAGCTTGGGCTTGGTCTTTCTCGTTTCATTGGCGGGCGAAATGAATTTCGCGGTCCGTCTGTTGGATTTCTACTCCGGCAGGACAGTGACGATGGTGGGTTTGACCGAGAAGATGCGGAACGCGACCTCTCTAACATTCTTTGCGGTTAGGGCGCGGTAGGCGGCGGCGAGGTGGCGGTGTTCGTCGGCGCGGTGGCCGAAGAGGAGGTCCAGGCAGACGTGGCGGGCGATGGATGAAGGCGATTGCTGTTGGATGGCGAGGCCGCTGAGGACGGTGGAGCGGACGCGTTCGAAGGCTTCGTCCGGAATGCCATGGGCGGCGATTTTCGCGATCTCCGCCAGCAGTTCGCGGCGGGCGAGGTCGGCTTGCTCGGGCGAGGTGGCCAGGTAGAAGGTGAAGAGTCCGGCGTCGTAGCCGAGGAACTGGGTGGCGCCGACCTGATAGGCGAGGCCGAGTTCCTCGCGGATGCGGGCGAACAAGGGGCCGGCCATGTCCGAAGAGTATTCCTGGATCATCGCTAGCGCATGGCGGTCCGCACCGCTGACTGTGGTGCCGGGGAAGCCGAATGTCAGGACAGCCTGTTTCTTCGGCAGGTGATGGCTGAGGTCGCCGCCGGGGGCGAGTGTGCTTTCGGGGGCGGACCAGGCGTGACCTTGCGGAAGTGTCGAGAATTTCTCAGTTAGCAGTTCGAGAGTGGCGGCCGGATCGAAATCACCGGCGATGGCGAGCGTTATGTTAGAAGTGTTGAAATGGCGCGAGTGATGCCCTGCGAGAGTCGGGCGTTCCAGGGCGGTCAGGGTGTCCGGCGAGCCGAGGGCGTCGAGACCATAGCCGTCGCCGCTGAAGACGGCATCGCGGAGGACGCGGAATCCGGTGTGCAGCGGATCCTGCAGCGCTTCCTCCAGGCTGGCGAGCTGGCTGGCTTTCTCGCGGCCGATCGCGTCGGTGGGGAGCGCCGGGGAAACGATGACTTCGGCGAACACATCGGCGATGGTGGCGAAATCGGGAGCGAGTCCGGAGGCCTGGATGAGGATCGCGTTGTTGCCGGTGTTCGCGCTGATGGAGGCGCCGAGCGATTCGAGGGTGAGAGCGATTTCCTGCGCGCTGCGGGTGAGAGTGCCTTTGGAGAGGGTCGCGGCGAGCAGTTGGTTCAGGCCGTTGGTGGCGGGCGTCTCGGAGGGCAGCCCGCCTCTAACGGCGGCTTGCAGGTGGACGAGCGGGACGCGGTGGTCCGGGATGAGCGCGAGGGTGAGTCCGTTAGGCAGGGTGTGGACCTGGATTTCCTCCCGGACGCGGGCGGTCTTCGCAGTGCGGGCCGGGGCGGGGGCGTCGAGCGGATCGAGAACGGTCAGGCTAAGCCGTTCGTCCGTCAGCGTGGCGGCGACGCGGCGGATGTCGGCCACGGTGACGGC
>JBGSOI010000123.1:0-7805 GCA_041739215.1 Akkermansiaceae bacterium | reverse complement strand
TCGACGATCACGGTGTGCTTGAGCGGGGCATGGTCGCCCTGGCCGTTGATGACGCGGAAGAAATGGCCGTGCAGGTGCATCGGGTGATGCATCATGGTGCGGTTGATCATGATGAATCGCACCACTTCGCCTTCGCGGATCCGGAGGTCGTCGTCCGGAGCCAGCGGCCGGTTGTTCAGCGTCCAGACATAGCGTTTCATATCGCCATCCAGCGTGAGCCGGAAATCCCGCCGTGGCGCACTCGCGGGAAACGCCGTGCGTTTGAGCGAGCGCAATTTCTGATAGGGTGCGAACGGGCGCAGAGGCGACGTGCCATCCGTCGCGAGCAGCGGATGGCTGGCGACATCCTCCCGCAGCAGGAAATCATACCACCCCGGCGGATTTTGTGGGGACGGCATCGCCGCCATGTCGTGCTTCATCGCGGGCATGGCTGCGTCGTTGCCAGTGTCCATCGCACCTCCGTGGTCCATCGCCGCGTGGTCCATTTCGGGCATGGGAGCCATCGCCATTTGCTGGTGATCCATCCCCTTCATCGGCATTTTCATGTCCATCTCCATGTTCATGCCGGGACGATCGAATTTCCCGGCATCCACTTGGCGATCGGGCATGCCCATCACGCCTGCCGGGGTCAGCGCGAACGCGGTTTTGGGCGAAAATCCCATCATCGTGTCATACAGAAAAGGCTTCGGCAGCGCGATTGCGGGATGCCTCTCGCCCGCGCCGATCCACAGCGAAGTGTGGCCCGAACCATCATGGGCGGTGGCGCGGAATTCATGTGCACCGTGTGCCGGGACTTTGACAAGAACGTCGTAGGTCTCCGCGACTCCGATGAGGAGCGGGTGGTCCATTTTCACGGGCCGGACAGGCTGGCCATCGGCCGAAACAATCGTCATCGGTCCACCAGCATAGTGGAGGTGGAAAAACGACGAAGCCGAGCCATCGATCACGCGGAGCCGGATGGTCTCTCCTGGTTTGGCTGTCAGGACATTTTCGGGCTTTCCATTCGTTAGGAACGCGTCGTAGGCGACATCCGCCAGATCCATCGCAGGCATCCGCATCGCCTCACGGCCGAGGAAGGCGCCGATTTTCCCGGTTTTCGCCGCTCCTAGCAGGCTTTGGCTGCTGTGTTTCCGGATTCCGAAGAATTCCGAACCACGACGGAGGTTGCGGAGGACTTCATGGGGATCGTCATTGGTCCAATCCGAGAACAGCACGACATGCTCGCGATCCGCGCTGCGGTCCCGTTTTTTCGGCTGGATCACGATGGCTCCATAGACACCCCGTTGCTCCTGGAGATGGGTGTGGGAGTGATACCAATAAGTCCCTCTTTGCCGGATCGGAAAACGATAGGTGAATGTCGTGCCCGGCTGGATCGGCGGGAAACTGATATAAGGAACGCCGTCCATTCCGGGCGGAAGCAGCAAGCCATGCCAATGGATGGACGAAGAGACGTCCATGGAATTGTGGACACGGATCATCGCGGTGTCGCCCTCGGTGAAACGCAAAACCGGGCCGGGAATGCCGCCGTTGACGGTCATCGCGGTCACAGGCTTTCCCGCGAGATCTACCTGCTGCTTCGCGATGGTTAGATCATATCCGACTTCTTTCGCGTGTGCCAAAGAGGAGAAAAAAAGCGCAAACGGTATGAGCAAGAGGCGGTATGAATTCATCGTGTGATAGGGATTTGCCGGACTTTCACCCGCAGCATCCTCCAGACTCGCCTTCCGGCTTGGCATCGGCGGGCAAGGCCAAGAACTTCTCGCGGCAGTGCTCGCTGCAAAAGTAGGATGTCTCTCCATTGCGTTCGGCGTGGAGGGCGGTGCTTGTATCCACGGTCATGCCGCAGATCGGGTCGATCGCTTCGGTGATTGATGGGTTCATGGCTTTTTCCTTAATGATTCGTGTTAGTTTTTTATTTTTTGTGGGTCTATTTTCTCGAAAGCTTGCTGATCGCGACAACCAAAGGCACCACCAATAGGATGCCGATCACTGGCCAGATCCACATCCCTCCGCCCATCCAGCCATTCATCCAGTTGTCCGTGTGATTCATGGAATTCCTCTCTTGGCGGAGTCTTTCGAGACTTGGTGATTATTCGGTTTTTTTATGATGTTCGGCCTGCGCGCCGTCGGACTTTTCATCTATGTCCTTCATCATCGGACATTTCGACGTGGTTTCCTTGCCCATCTCCATATGCCCCATCATGTGTTTCATCATCTTCTCTTCCATCTTTGCCTTTTGAGCGTGCATGGCCGTGCGTTGCTCGACCAACCGGGTGACGACCCCGGCCACCAGATCGAGTTTTTTATCCTGCGCCGCGCTGTTCATGGCGGTGACGGCTGCGGTGAGTTCGACATCCTGTGCCTTCAGCTCCGCCTGCATCTTTTGCTTCTCTTTCTTCATCTCCTCGCATTTCTCCATCATCTTGCTCTCCATCTTCATCTCCTTGCCATCGGCCGGTTCGGCGGACCATGAGGATGCGGGAGTCCAGACTGCGATCATTGCGGCAAGGACCATGCTTGAGCGGAGGAACGGGGTTTTGTTGATTGTGGTATTCATTGGATTGATAATTTTCGGGGTGGGTAGTCGGTGATTTCGAGAGTTGCTTCAGACTCGCAGCTGTTGAATTCGTCCCGGGCTTGAATTGGTACCGGGATCGAATGATCGTGGTTGAAGGTCCTTGTGACCCATCATGAGCCACTTCCTGACAGTCCATCAGCGACCTTGATTCTGCAATGGGGTGCAACCCTACCATGATCCGATCCACAGCGTGGAAGCCGGTGGATCTTGACCCGGCATGGGAAATCAAGGCACAAGGGGCTTGCATGCGAAACATCCGGTGGAAAAATGCGATACCAACCTGGTGCCAAGACGCAAGCCGGTCGAAAGCGTGGCGAGTTATCAAAGCGGCCCGGCAGCGCTGGACGGAGGTGGATGGTGACCAGCGTGCCGCTGCATTCGCCTTCTATTTGCTGCTCTCGATTTTTCCCGTCGCCGTGCTGGTAGTGACTGCGGGATCGCTGTTCGTGGAACGCGAGGTGGCGGCCCGCGAATTCATCCGTTGGGCAGACCACTACACCCCGCTGACGCAGGAACAGCGAGGCGAGGCTTTGTTATCCATCCACGGTTTGCTCGAGTCACGCGGAAAAATCAACATGGCAGCGATCGCGATGTTGGTTTGGGGCGCGTTGAAATTCCTGCGTACCTTGATCCGCACGACGAACCGGGTCTGGCGCTCGGACACTTACAGTTGGTGGCGGTTGCCGTTGAAGAGCCTGGCCTTGCTGGGAATCACTGCAAGCGCCGCGATGATCGGCATTCTGCTTCCTGCGGTGGCGCGGCTCGCCCGGAGCTGGTTCACCACCAATCTGGGCATTCCAACGTGGACGTTCGAGTTGGTTTTCAGCATCATCCCGTGGCTCGTGTTGTTTTACGGCTTGGTCATGCTCTACAAAATGGCCCCCAGCCGGCGCACGCGGTTTGCCGAAGTCTGGATGGGCGCGCTGGTCGTGACGGTCCTGCTGTGGCTGGGTGGAATCCTGTTTCTGGTTTACGCCACGAATATCGCCCATTTCAACGTTCTCTACGGTTCGCTGGGTGGTATTGTGGCGTTCCTGTTGTGGATCTATCTGTCGAGCTGTGTCTGCGTATTCGGAATCTGTCTGAACGCGGCGCAGGCGGAGAACGGCGAAAATTCACACCCACCCCCATGAATCGGATCTGCCAAAGCACCGATGGATCAATCCAACTGCCGGATCCGCTCCAGATGCCGGCCACCCTCGAACTCGATTGTTAGAAAAATGTCCGTGATCGCCAGCGCGGTGGGCAGGTCCATCATCCGCTCCCCGAGCGAAAGGATGTTCGCATCATTGTGACGCCGCGTGAGCCGCGCGGATTCGAGATTCCAACAGAGGCCACAACGGATGCCATGCACCCGGTTGGCGGTCATCGCCTCGCCGTTGCCCGAGCCGCCGAGCACGATTCCGCGCTCGAATTGCCCCGCGGCCACCGCCTCCGCGACCGGGCGGATGTAGGTCACGTAGGACACCGGCGCGTCAGAATCGGTCCCGAAGTCGGTGACCTCGTGGCCGGCGTTGCGCAGATGGCCGATGATTCCCTGCTTGTAGCGGAATCCCGCGTGATCGGAGCCGATGGCGATTTTCATAAGGTCAGTGGGTCCACCATTTCGATAAACAGGCCCCGGCCGGTTTCGGCAAGGCCAGCCCGCACTCGGAGTAGTGCGAGGTGTCGTTGAACAACATCAAGCGCGCTCTAACCGGCCCCCGGAAATCCACGATGTTCAGCGCGGCGGGGTCCTGGTCGAGATTGTCGCGGTAACGCCGCGGATCGAACCCTAACAACGAGCTCAGCAGCAGCCGGATCGTCGCCTCGTGGGAAACCACGATCACCGGGCTCCCCTCGTGGCGGCGCACGATCTCTATCAGCGCGGGCAGCGCGCGGGCGGTGACGCCCAGTCCGCTTTCGCCGCCCTCCGGCGCGAACGTGAACGGATCCTCCTCCCAGGCCGCGGCTTCCGCGGGAAATTTTTCCTCCACCTCGTGCCGGGTAAGCTGCTCCCAGTGCCCGTGGGAAATCTCCCGCAAACCGTCGCGCTGCTGGACTTCCAAGCGGTGGGGCGCGGCCAGGATGTTAGCGGTTTCCATCGTCCGCCCCAGCGGCGAGGCATAGACGGCGGCGACAGGCAGGTCACCTAACCGCTCGGCGAGCCGACCCGCCTGTTGCCGGCCTTCGTCGGATAGAGGCACGTCGGTCGCTCCGGCGAAACGGTCTTCCGCGCTCAGCGTCGTGGCCCCGTGGCGGATCAGGAAAATGCGGGTTTGTGACATCTGGGGATTCAGGATTGGATCTGGAAGCTTGCGGACGGGTGGTTCCCTGCTGAAATCCTAAACACAATTCCCACGGAACCGCAGCCCCAATCCCCCGGCAACCATGAAATTCATTGATCCGACTCTCGCCTGACACGACCGTGAAAGCAGTTCTCGTCCTTTGCCTGTTCGTTGCCGCCTGCGCCCCGGCCCGCCTGGAGCGCTTGTCGGATAGAAACCCGTCGATTGTTAGCTCCGACCTCGCGCGGGCATTCGGAGGTGCCACCGATGAGGCCGCCACCCGCAGCCTCGGCAAATGGATCGCGAAAGGGCACGGCGGTGTGCCGCCGGAGTCGCCGCCCGGGTACCGCGTCACCTGGCATCCGGGCGGTCCCGGCATCTTCGCTCCAGGATATTTCGACCGGCTCGAACCCGCATCCAGCTACCATGTCCGCGGCCTGAAGCACCACCGCGCGGAAGGCATCGGCGTGCCGCTCGTCGGATTCCGCGAAAACCGTGGTCGCGAAGCCGTCGAGAAATGGTATCCGCCGGAAGGCATCACCCGCGCCGTCACCGCCGTCGCCATCCCCGGATCCAAGGGAAATGTGGAAATCCGCCTGATCGACCGGATGCGCACCGAAACGCTCACCATACAAGGAAAGCCCCGACAGCTCGCCGCCGATTTCACCGTCCCCTTCACCGCCCTGTTGGAGAAGACGGGTCCGCTTCAATCCTCCGGCTTCACCTCATTGGTCCGCATGAAATCGGATCGCGAACCCGGCTTCGCGCTGATGGAGCCTTACGATCCTAACCGCACCCCGCTCATTCTCATCCACGGCCTGATCTCCACCCCGCTCGCTTGGGCGGAGCTGACCAACGAGCTGTGGGCAGTCCCCTCCATCCGCCGCCGCTATCAGATCTGGCATTATCTCTATCCGACCAATCCGCCGGCGCTTTATTCCGCCCGGGTGATGCGTGGGAAACTCGACGAGCTCCGCGATTTCCTGGATCCAAACGGCGACGATCCGGCGATGCAACGGACCGTCGTCATCGGTCACAGCATGGGTGGATTGCTGGCCAAAACCCTCGCGGTCGAACCCCGCGATGCCTTCTGGGATGCGGTTTTCACCCGCCCGCTCGACTCGCTCGAGGTCACTCCCGCCGAGCGCGCCACCTTGCAGGAGGCGTTTTTCTGGAAGCCGCGCGGCAACGTGGACCGCATCATTTTCTGCTCCGTCCCCTTCCGCGGCAGCCGCTTGGCCAGCTCGTGGGTGGCCGCCATCGTCGCTCCCAGCCCGCAGTTCCAGGACTTTTTCCGCGAGGTGGAAAAGAATAACCCCGGCATGCTCCAACCGGGATATGAGTCACTCACCCAGGGCAAAGTCAGCAGCATCACCACCCTCGCCCCGCGCCAGCGCTCGATGGAAATCCTCGACCAACTGCCCCTGACACCCGGCACCGCCGCCCACATCATCACCGGTTCGATGGATTTCGTCGTCCATCGTTCCAGCGCCACGGTGGCGGATGCCGAATCTAACATCGAAGTGCCCGCCGGACATGGTTCATTCCATCATCCGAAAGCGATCGCGGAGATCATCCGGATCCTCGAACTGCCTCCCGCGCGATAGCTGTGTTTCGTTTTGAAGAACAGGAACATGAACGTTGAAACCTCCATCCAGAACGTCTCCAACACCGACATCGAGGATCGCAAACGGGCGGAATCGCTGCTTGCCGGCGAAAAGCGGATCCTCGAAATGATCGCCAGGGGGCAGCCCCTCGGGTCCACACTGGACGCGATCTGTCTCTTGGTGGGCGAACTTTCGCCAGGTTCCCTGTGTTCGATCCTGCTGTTGGATTGGCACGAACATCGTTTCCAGCACGGCGCGGCACCCGGTCTGCCTGATAGTTACAATCAGGCGATGGATGGCAGGGTGTTCCAATTCAGCACGGGTGCCTGCGCGCGGGCGGCGAGGCAGGGCGCGCAGGTCATCGTCCCGGACATCGCCGCCGATCCGGCTTGGGAGGACAGACGCGAGCTGCCACTCGGCCATGGATTGAAATCGTGCTGGTCCACCCCGATTTTCTCGCAGAATGGCAGGGTGATCGGGGTTTTCGCGACTTACTCCCGCATTCCTTGTATGCCCACCGCCTATCAGCTTCATCTCATCGACCAGTTGACGGACATCGCCAGCATCGCCATCGAACGCGACCGCGCCGCGGCGGCGCTGCAGGCGTCCGAGCACCTTGCGCGCGGCCAGCTTGAAGCCTTGGCCGGCTCCCTAACCGCGCTCTCCCGCGAATCCCAGCCGCAGAAATTTCTCGAACACATCCTGCGCGTCGCCGCCGAGCAGTTGGACGCCTGCGTCGTCACCGTCTGGGAATTGAACGAGTCGATCCGGTGCGTGGAATTGTCCGCCCTCTATCATGAGGGCGTTCTGAACCTCCCCGCCATGAATGAAGCCGAATTTCCGAAGGATCGCGAGCCGGATACCGCCGAACACCCTGTCTGGGCCGAGTTCTTCCGCACCGGCAACCACTGCGTCCATGGTAGAATCCTGGCCGAACCACCGTGGGCGGAGGTAGCGGCGAATTGGGACGGACCGTGGCACGACTGGCGGGCCGCGGTCGTGGACAACCCGATCATTCCGAAAATGCTCGGAGACCTCATGTCCTCGGGCATCGTCGCGACTCTCAATGTTCCGATGTCCGTGGCCGACAAAGTCACCGGTTTTTTCACCCTCCACTTCAAACAACGTCGCCCGTTCCGGCAGGATGAAATCGCGCTGACACGCGCGATGGCAAATCAGGCGATGCTCGCGATGCAACTCTATCGTTTATCCGCCGGAAGCCGCCAGTCCGCCGTCGTCGCCGAGCGCAACCGCATGGCCCGCGAAATCCATGACACGCTGGCGCAGGGATTCGCCGGCATCATCGTCCAGCTCGACGCGGCCGGCGATGCGAAGAACCGGAACATGCCGGCG
>JBGSOI010000135.1:0-4865 GCA_041739215.1 Akkermansiaceae bacterium | reverse complement strand
CGCCAGACGCGGGCGCGCAGCGGCAGGCGGACCCGGCCTGCGGCGGTTAGGGCGTTCGCATGGCATTGTTGGAGCGCGGTGGCGGTCATGATGCGGTGGTGGATCGGAAGAGGATGAATGAAGGCCGGGATAAATCCCGCGGTCCGTAAGAGTTATGGTGTGGGCACTGTGGAATTGGTGAGTTCGGCTTCGGCGTCATCAAACGTTTCCCGGTAACCGCGGTACGCGCCGGCGGCGGTGATGAGCAGTGCGACGAGGAGGATGGCATCGACGATCGCCACCGCGTTGAGAACCTCACGTGGGTCGAATCCGCTGCGAGCCGTCATGAACACGCTGACCGGAGGATTCCAGATGAAGAACCAGAGCAGGTTTTCCTTGTTGTTGATGTTGGCGAAAATCATCGGGATCACCGCCAGCAAGATCGAGAATAACAGGAACACCATGAAATTGGTGAACCGCTTGTCCTCCTGTTTGGTGAAAAGCGCGGCTAACAGGGCGGCGAGCAACACACCGCCGAGGACCCCGAGGCTGGCGGTGAGCAATTCGAGCTGAAGGTTGGCGCGCAGGGTGGAGCCGCCGGCAATGGCAATCCCGGCGGCACTGACCACGAGGAGAAGCAGGGTATAGAACACGCCGGCGGGCCAGCCCGGCAGCAAGACGATGCTGGCGATCCTGCCCGGCAGACCGCGTTTCAAGAAAGGTTTGCAAACCGGAGGCAACAGAGTGGATCGCTCGGTCAGCGCGGTGACCACCGCGGGCGTCAGGATGACAGCGAAGGCCAGGATCAACACATTGGGATCGACCGCGTCGAGAAACCCGCTGGCGGCGGCGATGCAGGCCAGGCCGAGCGCGATCAGCCGCCGGAGCGTCGAGTGGTTCTCCGCGACGGGGGCGATCACCGAGGTGCCGTGCGACAGCGCGCACCAGCCGATGTAAGCAATGAATGCCACATAGGAGCCGATCACCAGCCGCGACAAACCGTCGGACAAGGTGCAGAAGCTCATGAAGTTGTTGAAGCCACCCTGGAACAGGTATCCCGGAGCGACATTCGCCATGAAAATCATGCCCATGATGGGAAACAACCGCACCAGCTTGGTCGAGTTTCCCGAGAGGCCGACCATCACTGCGGTCAGCGACATGGATGTTAGAAACATCAGCGCGAGAAACACCAGTTCACCCGCCAGGATCATGCCGCCGAAGAAGTAGCGCAGGATCAGATAGGGAATGATGGTGACGAGGATCAGCGCGGTCTGGCTGACGATGGCGATCCATTTGCCGAACACGATGCGCCAGGCACTGAGCCGCGTGAGCACCATCATCTCAATGGTGTTGCCGCTGATCTCCGACGACAGCGCGCTGATTCCGCGCATCGGCTGGATGAACAGCGCGGCGATCGCAAACAGGGTGAAGATCACTTCCGAGGCGAACGATCCGGAATGGTCAGAGCCGGTCACCGCACTTGCCGTCAGCAGGATGAAGGCGAGCACTCCCTGGAACACCAGGAACAACACCGTGAAGCTGCGGGCCCGCATTCCCTGACGCAGCTCTTTCACCAACATCGGCGAGAGCTTGTCGGGGAAGTCGGTCAGGTGGGTGAGGGACATGGGAGAAAGAGATTTGAACGTCGAACATCGAACTTCAAACGTCGAACATCGAATTGAAGATGATGCGTCGCATTTCGTCGGGCGGTGGTTGGTCGCTCTTCATTTCGATGTTCAATGTAGAGCGTTCGACGTTCGATGTTCCAACTCATCTTCCACTGGCAGCGGTGGCGGGGCGACGGCGGGTTTGCCGGCTTCGAGGCGGCCGATGATGTCGATGAACGCGTCTTCGAGGTTGCGTTGCTCACGGTGGAACTCGGTGATTCGCAGGCCATCCTTGACCATGCGGGCGAGCACGTCGGCGGCTTTGGTCGGGTCCTCGGTATCGATGCGGATGCGGCCGCCTTGTTTGCGGGCTTCGAGGAACTCGACGTTAGGCTGGAGCACGCACCAATCGGAAACTGACTCCGGTTTGCCATCGACCTGCACGTCGTAGAGCACGCCGCCGAGGACATCGGAACCGCGGCGGAGGGTTTCGGAATCACCGTGGTGGACGATGCGGCCCTTGTCGATGAACAACAGCGAATCGCACATCTCGCCGAGTTCGGATAGAATGTGCGAGGAGATGAAGATGGTTTTGCCCTCCTTGGCCAGCACCCGGATGAGGTGCTTGAGCTCGACTCGGGCTTTTGGATCAAGTCCGGCGGCGGGCTCGTCCATGATCAGCACCTGCGGGTCGTGCAGCAACGCACGACCCAAACCGAGGCGCTGGGTCATGCCTTTCGAGAGCTTGTTGGAAAACCGCTCGGCCAGCGGCACGAGGTCGGTGAAGTCCATCACCTCCTGGATGCGCTGGCGGCGTTCCTTGCCCTTGTAGCCGAGCGCGCGGGCGTAGAAATCAAGGTATTCGAGCACGGTCATGTGCTCGTAGTTGCCGAAATGGTCGGGCATCCAGCCGATGAGTTTCCTGACTTCCGCCGGGTGGTGGACCACGTTGATCCCGCAGACTTCCGCGGAGCCGAGCGTGGGGTAGTCCAGCGAGGCGAGGATCCGCATGGTGGTGGTCTTGCCTGCGCCGTTAGAGCCCACGAAGCCGCAGACCGAGCCGTGCGGAATCTCGAAGGTCACGCCGTTGACGGCCTGGAGATTGCCGAAGTAGCGGTAGAGGTTGTGGACTTTGAGGGCGGACATGGGAGAAGTTGCTAGTGATCAGTGATCGGAGAAGAAATCAGGGAAATACGACCGGTCCGGTGATGACGGTGCGGGTTTCCTTCCAGCGGATGCCGGGATTGGTGGCGATGCCGGGGGCGTGGGTGGTGGTGGCGACGAAGTGGCCGTGGCGGGTCATAGTGGTCCTGAAGAGCTGTTTGTTGCGGCCTGCGAAGGCATTGGCTTCCTCGGTTAGGGCGGGCAGGGCCATGGAGTTGTCGATGGGGGTGAGGGTGAAACGTTTGCCGGCCGTGATCCCTTCCGCGCGATGCCATTGGGTGGACTCGTCGAGGTAGTAGAGGGTGTCGATGGGGAACTCGAAGGTGGATAGATAGGTGCCGGGCGTGTCGGTTTGCTCGATGCGGCCGCGGGTCGAGATGACTGCTGATAGAACGTGGCCGTGCTCGGAGCGGCTCTGGAACCAATCGCCGGAAGCGCGGAGTTTGCCATCGGCGGGCTGGAGATTGAAGGTCCCCTTCGCGCCCGACCCATCCGTGTAGCGGGCCCAGCGGCTGGAGCTGATCGGCACGGGCTGGAAGTTGGCCGGGGTGTCGAGGGTAAAATCCGATCCGGTCAGAACACCGGTGCGGCTGAATTGTTCCTGATGGAGAAACGCGGCGTTGACGCCTTCCTCCGGCCGGACCTCCATGAGGATCCGGCGCATGCCGTTGCCACCGAATCCGTCCTGAATGACGATCAGGGCGATGAGGATCAGGCTGGCTCCCAGCGAAATGATGGGGGTGGTGATGAAGAGCCGGTGGCGCTGGCCGGATTTCGCGAAGACGAACAAATTCACCGGCCCGACGAGGATGCCGAAGACGATCAAGACGATGACGAAAAGCGCGTAACGGAATGTCTGTGCGCCGAACAGTTTCTGTAGCGGCCAACTGCTTTTGAAATCATTCCGAAATGATGCCTGTTGGGGTTTGTTGGCATTCGAGGTGACTAGTTTCACGGTCTTGGAAGCATCCAGCTTCAGATCCGAGATCGGCTCCAGCAGGATGCTGCCGAAGCTGGTATCCTCGGGCAAGCCCATCGCCGGGCGGGTGGCGGAGTTGATCGTGTGAATGATCAACTGCCCGCCCAGCCGGACCCACGAAAGCAGGGCGTTGCGCGCGCCGGGAGGGATGTCGGACCAATCGCCATCAGTCATGATCACGCTGTCATAACCGGAGAAGGCCTGCCATGAGTCCGGCAGTTGCCTGGGGTCGAACTTGGCGGCGAACTCGGTGGAGCCCCGGCCCGAGCTGCTGAATTTCGCGTTGATCTCGTTGTCGAGGGTGGATGCGTTAGGAGTGAAGAGCGCCTCGCTGAGCAGGACCGCCGGCTGGTCGTTCGCGAGCTCGGAACTGATCGTGTTGTTGGCCCGGCCCATCGACCCGCCAAGCGTGACCGCGACATTCGAGCTGCCATAGGAGCCGCCCGGCGGGCTCAGGGGCACGTAGATGTCGCGAGTGACGGTTTTGCCTCCCTCTGCGGAAAAATTGAAGGACGAGCGGGACCGGAGATCGTCGCTGAAATCCGATTTGGATTCGAAATCGAGGCGGATGGAACTATCGGACTTCAGATTGTTGGCAATCTTCACGCGCACCGGGAAAAAGCCGCCAGGCGAGGGTTTGCTGAACAACGCGAGCACCTCGACGTGGGTGTCCGTCGCCGGATCGACCACTTCGCGGATCATGGTTTCCTGGGCGGAGACCTGGAGGGCGAGAGCGAGGAAAAGAAGGAGGCGGAGCATGGGGAATGAGTTGAAAGTGAGCGGTGAGCAGTGATCAGAGAAGAATGGAGTGTGAGATTTCAGCGGCTGGGAGTGGTGAGTTCTTCATCTTTTCTGCTCACGGATCACTGCTCACCTGGCACTTCTTAAGCCGACTTCAGATTCTTCGGCGTCGCGGTTGCTTGGAAGGGGACTTCCTCCAACAGCGCCCTAACAATGTCATTGGTCGTCAGGCCTTCGACGCGGGCGTTGTAGTCGAGCACGATCCGGTGGCGCAGCACGGCGGGCGCGATGGCTTTCACATCCTCGAAGCTCGCATTCGTCCGTTCCTGGATCAACGCGCGGGCCTTGGCTCCGGAGGCAAGCGCGAGCGCGGCCCGCGGACTGGCGCCGTAGCG
>JBGSOI010000127.1:0-11125 GCA_041739215.1 Akkermansiaceae bacterium | reverse complement strand
GCCCGCTTCGCCGCGCCCGCGGTGCAGTGTCCGACCATCGACCCCGAGTGGCAGAATCCGGACGGCGTGCCCATCGACGGCATCGTCTTCGGCGGCCGCCGGCCGACGACCATGCCGCTGGTCTATCAGGCATTCAACTGGAGCCATGGCGTTTACGTAGGCGCCACCATGGGCTCGGAAATGACCGCCGCCGCCGCCGGCACGATCGGCAAGGTCCGCCGCGACCCGATGGCCATGCTGCCGTTCTGCGGTTACAACATGGGAGCCTACTTCGGCCACTGGCTGGAGATGCGCCGCTACCTAACGAACCTGCCGCGCTTTTTCCACGTAAACTGGTTCCGCAAGGATGACGACGGCAAATTCCTGTGGCCCGGCTACGGTGAGAACATGCGCGTCCTCGAGTGGATCTTCAAACGCTGCAACGGCGCCGCCGCCGGCTACGAAACCCAGATCGGTTGGACCCCTGCATTCGAGGATTTCAACATCGACGGACTCGATGGCTTTACCAAGGAAAGCTACGACAAGGTCATGGCCTTCAACCGTGCCGAATGGAAAACCGAGCTTGTCAGCCAGGGCGAGCTGTTCATCGACCTTTATGACCACTTGCCGAAGGAACTCATCTTCCAACGCGAGCTGTTAGCGGCAAGGCTTTCCTGAGGAGCTTCATACAGAACCCCCACTCCGGGCTCCGTCCGGGTGGGGGTTTTTCATGGATTGCAAACTCCCGTCTCCGTGGCATCATTGTCGGATCATGAAAACCATCATCCGCACGCTCGCCGCCGGGATCGTCCTGTGTGCCCACGCCGCTCTTGCAGAGGCCCCCAAGCAGGCTGTCAAGGGAGACACGATTCCTGATGTCGTCCTGAAAACCACTACCAGCGCCGACTTCAAACTCCGCGAAGCCGTCAAGACCAAGCCAGTCGTGCTGATCTTCTACCGGGGAGGCTGGTGCCCGTATTGTGTCAAACACCTTGCCGCCGTCGCCGGGATCGAAAAGGATCTAACCGCCGCAGGATTCCAGATCCTGGCTGTCAGTCCCGATCTTCCGGCCAAACTCGCCGAAACCCCGGATCGCGAAAAACTCACCTACACGCTGCTATCCGACAGCTCCGCCGAGGCGGCGAAGTCATTCGGGCTCACCTTCCAGGTTCCCGACGAACTCGTTTCCAAATACAAGAACGAATACAAAATCGATCTCGAAGCCGCCTCCGGCCAGACCCATCACCTCCTGCCCCACCCGGCGGTTTTCATCATTGATCAAAAGGGCGTCATCCAGTTCGCCCACATCAACCCGGACTACAAGACCCGCCTCGATCCCGCCGAGATTCTCAAGGCCGCAAAGATGGTTGGTGGCGAGAAATCTCCCTGAGTTTCAGGGTCGGTTCCACGATGGGGAACCTGGCATGAGCGATAAGAAAGGGAGGCGTGGAGAAACTAGATCCCGCGCAGGATTTCCAACGGCGGATGATTGCTCACGCCGCGGCTGAGGGCCAGGCCGCCGATCACCGAGATGCCAGTGACCGCGACAAAGGCTGCGGCTAACAGCGCTGGATCCGGCACTGCCGATGCCTTGAACACGAAGATCGCCAGCGCGGCATTCGCTCCCACAGCAAGAAGGACTCCGGTCAACGCGGAAAGCAAACCGAGCGTGGCATACTCGATGACGAGGATCGTCCTGACTTGTTTGGCAGATGCCCCAAGAGTCCGCAGCAGCACGCTCTCGCGCAGCCTGACATCGCGGCCGTTCAGGAGCGTGCCGATCAGGATCGGCAGGCCCGCGAGCACAGTGAATCCGGCGAGCACGGAAACGACCAGCGAGATTTTTCCGAGGATATCCCTGACCATATCGAGGATCTGGGTGAGATCGATGGCGGAGACGTTCGCGTGGTCTTTCACCAGGGCCCGCTGCAAAGCGCCCGAAGCAGCGGGTGTCGGAGTCTTCGTAGTCACGACATGGAAACCCGGCGCGTCCTCCAGCACTCCCGGCGGGAAGACCATGAAAAAGTTCAAATTGAAGCGGCTCCAGTCCACCTTGCGCAGACTTGTCACCCGCGCCCTAACCGGAACCCCCTGCACATCGAGCGACATCTCGTCGCCGATGCCAACTTTCAGATCCTTCGCGATGTCCTCCTCCAGCGAGAGCGGCACCGGACCGTTGGGATCCGGGATGGACTTGTGCCACTCGCCGGCGACGAGCGTTTCGGTCGGGTTCATGAAGTCGCGGTAGGTCGAGCGGAACTCGCGCCGCGCCACCCAGCGGGGCACGCCTTTCGCCTCGCGCACCGGCCCGCCGCGGACGGTTTCGATCCGCATGGTGACCATGGGCGAGCTTTCGAGCACGGGCAGGCCTTGGGCTTTCACGAGATCCGTCACGCCCGTCACCTGGTCGGGCTGGACGTCGATCAGATAGAGATTCGGGCTGTCGGGCGATTGCGTGATGCTGAGCCGCTGGTTGAGCAGGTTACCCGCGAGCAGGATCGTGACTAACAAAAATGTGCCGAGGCCGAGCGACAGCAGGAACAACAGCGTCTGATTGCGCGGGCGGTGGAGATTGGAAACACCCTGCCGCAGCAGATACGGCCAGCGTGAGCTGACGATTTTTCGCGTAAACGCCATCAATCCCCTCGCCACTCCGGCCAGCACGCCGAAGGCCACGCCCAGCCCGCCGACCAGTCCGAGCGCCCGCTTCCAGTTAGGGTCATTGATCAACGCGATCCCCACCAACAAAGCCACGAGCATCAGATAGACCGGCAGCACCCGCAGCGTGCCGCCTTCCAACTCCGCGCCGCCGCGCAGGGTGGCGGCTGGAGAGATGCGGCGGATTTTCAACAGCGGAATGATCGCGAACCCACAGCACACGGCGAATCCTGCGGCGGTGGTTAGGGCCACAGCCTTCCATTCCGGTGTGGGAGCGACGCTGATCGGCATGGCATCCCGGAAATACGTCAGCACTCCGACTTGCAATGCCACCCCTAGTCCCGCGCCCAGCACCGCGCCTAACAATCCGAGCGCCCCGGCTTGCGCGAAGTAGATCGCGGACGCCAGATGCCCCGGGCAACCAAGGCAGCGCAGGATGGCCACCGTCGGCACGCGGCGGCTGATATGCGCGTGGACCGCACCCGCCACGCCAATGGCACCGAGCGCGAGCGAGGCGAGCGCGAGGATGCCGAGAAACTGTTGGAAGTTCTCGAGCGCGGTGCCGAGGTTTTCGCGGCGGTCGTCGGGAGTTTCCAAGCGCCAGAGGGTGTTGGGAAACCGTTCGCGGATCTTGTCCTTGAGTTTCGGAGTGGGCGGCATTTCCAAATGCACCTGGTGGGAAGCCATGCTGTTGGTCCCGAGCAAGCCGCTGCGCGTGACTTCCGCCAGCCGCACATAGGCCTCCGGCGCGAATCCGCTGAACCGGCTGGCGCGCGGCGCGGGTTTGTCCACCACCCCGAGGATCTTCAGGCGGATGCTGCCGAGCTCCACCTCATCGCCGATTTTCGCCTGGAACTGGTCCAGCAACGCAGGCTCCAGCAGCACGCCGGCCTCGTCCGGTAAACGCTCCCACGCATCGGCGGGCTGTGTTTCCACTTTTCCGTAAAACGGATAGCCGCCCTCGATGCCGCGGATCTGCAGCAGCCGCGCACCGCCGTTAGGGAATTTCATCATCGACGGAAACGCTGTCTCCCGGCTGATGCGGGTTGCCATGGAGGAAAGCCGCGCGAAGTCCTCATCGGCGACAGGCTGGCGCGAGGAAATCTGCAGGTCGGATCCTAACAATGCCTTGGCCTGCGTCTCGATCCCGGTCTGCACGCTCGCCTTGAGCGAATGGATCGCCACCAGCGCGGCGATGCCGGAAACGATGGCCAGCGAGAAAATTACCAGCCGCAGCCGCTGCGTGCGGCTGTCGCGCCAAGCCATCCGCCACGTCCACGGATGGAGCAGCGCCATGCACAGGTTTCGCGGCAGCGGGCGGACGTCAGATGGCATTTTCCTCCTCCGAAATGATGGTTCCTCCGCTCATCTTCACGACGCGGCGCGCCTTCGCGGCCAGCGCCGGGTCGTGCGTCACCAACACCAGCGCGGTGCCCGCCTCGCGGTTCAGGCGGAATAACATTTCCACAATCGGGCCGCTGGTCTCGGCGTCGAGGTTGCCGGTCGGCTCGTCGGCGAAGAGGATTTTCGGCCGGTGGATGAAGGCGCGGGCGAGGGCGACGCGCTGTTGCTCGCCGCCGGAAAGTTGCAACGGATAGTGATCGAGCCGGTCACCGAGCCCGACCTGCCTGAGCAATTCCTCAGCATCCTTTTCCCGGCCGTTTTCACCGCGCAGTTCTATCGGCACCAGCACATTTTCGATGGCGGTCAGCGTCGGGATGAGTTGGAAGCTTTGGAAAACGAAGCCCACCAGCCGGTTGCGGAGGGCCGCGCGCTGGTCCTGGCTGAGGTTTTCCAGCGCCTCGCCATCGAGTTTCACCGAGCCGCTGGTCGCATCGTCGAGACCGGCGCAGAGGCCTAGCAGCGTGGTTTTCCCGCTGCCGGAAGGGCCGATGATCGCGCAGGTGTCGCCCGCCTGGAGGGAAAAACTCACCTCGCGAAGCACCGTCAGCTCATGGCTCGCGGTGCGGTGGACCTTTTTCAAACGGGCGACTTCCAGGATGGGTCGTTTGACAGCATCCGGCGATGACTCTAGGCTGGCGGGAAATGCGGAAGACATTGGCAAGGATTGTTTTGTTAGGGCTGGCGGCGGCGGGCGGCGTATTATTCGCCGAAGAAGCGCCGGATGCAAACGCGGGAAAAAAACGCATCGTCATCCTGGGCGACAGCATCACCGCGGGCTACGGGTTGGATCCGCAGGAAGCTTACCCCGCGCTTTTGCAGAAGAAAATCGATGCCGCCAAGCTGCCCTACACCGTGACCAATGGCGGCGTGAGCGGCGACACCACCGCCGGCGGATTGCGGCGGATCAACTGGGCGCTCGGCCAGCAAGGCGCGGATGTGCTCGTCATCGCCCTCGGTGGAAACGACGGGCTGCGCGGGATTTCCCCGGACCAAACGGAGGGGAATCTCGCGGGCATCATCGACAAGGCGCGCGCAAGGACACCGCAGATCAAGGTCCTCGTTGCCGGGATGCAGATGCCCGACAATCTGGGCGCGGATTTCGTCGGGAAGTTCAAAGCGGTGTTCTCCAAGGTCGCCTCAGACAAAAAGGCGGTGCTGGTTCCTTACCTGCTAGACGGCGTGGGCGGCGACGAAAAGCTCAACCAGCCTGACCGCATCCACCCCACCGCCGATGGCCAGGAGAAGGTCGCGGAAAACGTATGGAAGGTGCTTGAAGGCGAGCTCGCGAAGTAGCGGGGGGAATCGGGGTTGGCGTATGGCGTGAACCGCGTGAAACTGCACCATGTCGCCATCGATGGAACAACGCCTCGCCCTGCGCGAACGACCTAACGGCTTTCCCGTCATGCGGCAACGCTGGGCCGGTTTGCTGTTCCTGCACTGGCCGGTCGAT
Source organism: Akkermansiaceae bacterium (assembly GCA_041739215.1). Classification (GTDB taxonomy): domain Bacteria; phylum Verrucomicrobiota; class Verrucomicrobiia; order Verrucomicrobiales; family Akkermansiaceae; genus Luteolibacter. Next base: position 5,634 of record JBGSOI010000127.1, on the reverse strand, counting down.
CCCGCGCTGATCGCGGAGCGGCTGCCAGCCGGATTGCACGTCGATACCTTCGAGGGAAAAGCGTGGCTCGGGCTGGTGCCGTTCTTCATGGACCGCGTGCGGCCGGTCGGCTTGCCGCCGGTGCCGTGGCTGTCCTGGTTCCAGGAACTCAACGTCCGGACTTACGTCCACGACGATGATGGCAACGCAGGCGTGTGGTTTTTCTCGCTCGATTGCAACCAGCCGGTCGCCGTGGAGATCGCCCGCCGCGCGTTTCACCTGCCTTACGAACATGCGGTGATGCGCATCGTTAGATCCGGCAACCGCATCGATTACCACTGCCGGAGGAAAGCGCCGGGAGCGCTGGATGCGGCGTTCGATTACGAAATGCCGGCCGCCACGCGAGCCGCCGAGCCGGACTCGCTCGAATGGTTTCTCGTCGAGCGTTATCTGCTATTTTCGGCGGATCCCGCCGGGAGGATTTTCAGCGGGCGGGTGCATCATGCGCCCTATCAGATCGCGCCCGGCACCTGCACGACAATGTCCACGGAACCGCTCCGTCTCAATGGCTTCCCGGTGCCGATGGAAGCACCCGCATCGGTCCTAACCGCCGCAACGGTGGAGGTGAGGATCTACCCGCTGCGACGGTGTTAGGCATCGTGCCCCCGGAGTGCGCGATGCTCTGCAACTGGCGGCAGCAGAGCGTGCCGCACTCCGGGGCCCTTTGTTACTTCGCGATCTTGCGGACCTCGGCTCGGGTGGCAGCGGGGAGGGAATCTAGCCATTGGTCAGCGGCGTTGGGATCGTAGTTTTTCCAAGTGGCATGCAGGTTGATCTGCGCCCAGAGCTTGGCCTGCCCCTCGGGAAGTGAGGCAACCCACCGGCCGCCCTCCTCCGGATCGTGGACCGCGAGGTTGGCCGCGTAGTTGGAAGAGGCGTAGAGCCACTGGATTTTTTCCGATTTGTCGGGATCCACCGTTTCTTGCGATGGATTGGCGAGCAGGTAACGGATCGCCTCACCCGAGACCGACGGACTGAATTCCCAGGAGGAGGCACTGGCGGCGAGAACCGGCGCTACCTTCCCTTTCTCTTCGTCGGTCATGGACCGGAATTGCTCGCCCAATGCGGCCAGCGCCGACTGCGGCAGATTTCTCAAACTGGATCCGAAGGAATACCGGGCACCAGGAGCGATTGTGGCGGCCTTCTCCAGCCATTCTGCGGGGGTTTCGATTTTCCGGGCTGTGTCTTCCTGATCACTCACCTTCAGCCGCTCCAGAGCTTCACGGGCGATCCTCCGATCGTCCTCGGAATTCAGCATAGCGATGAGTTCCTCGGTTTTATCCGGATGCCCTTCAAGCGCGTTCTGAATGACGCCCCACCGATGATCACTTCCCGGGGTGGAATCATGGGGATGTCTTGGAAAGGTGAAATCCGCCATGAGCGCGAGGGCTGTTTCAGGATCCTTCGAGGCCATCTCCTGCAATGCCTTGGATCGGAGCCGCTGTTCTTGCTCTGCGGAGAATCCCAATCCTGCGAGATCCGCGTTCCACCACTTTCCGGCGTTTGCCTTGTCGATGAAATGTCCTCCCCCAACCGACTCGCGCCAGGAAGCGGGAAGATTCGCGAGCTCATCAACGATTCTCGCCCCCATGCCATTCTCCCGACTGGCGACGGATTCGAACGCCTCGAATCCATCCGGCCGCGCCCACAGCTTCCGCAGCTCGCCGGCGAAGTCGTCCTTCATCCGCGCGGTGAGAAGCATGGTCTCTGTGTAGCCCCTCAACGGTTTCTCCAGCGTTTTCACCAACTCGCCGAACGCGGCCGGGGAATTTTCCGCCAGCGTCTCGAACAGCTCGCGAACCTGAAACCACTCGAACTTGCCCAGCCCGCTGGAAGCCAATTCCCGCAGCCGCTGGAGGGCGAGATCCGGATGGTTCGCGGCCATGCTGGCGAGGGCGTCGATTTCGCCAAGGTCGTTCGGGTGGAGTTTGAAAAACGCGAGCGCCCGCTGGGGATCGGTTTCCCCCCACTGCGAGAGGACCTCCGAGGAGTCCCGATGGAGACTGTCTTTCATGCACCAGAGGGCAAGGCCTTCCGGGTCCTCCCGCAGCCAGCGATCCTGCAGAAGGGTGTTGAACAACATGAAGTCGGGTCCGTCGCGGAGGTTGAACCACCCACCGCCGAGCCACGACTCGAACTCCGGAGGCGGGACCGAGTTCGCGAGGCCGATGATGGCCCGCATGCGTTCCGCCGGATCCGCCGCATTGCGGATGACCGCCATTTTCCGGTCGGCTTCGGCCGGGATGCCGGACGACTGGAGAGCCGGCCGTAGCCGGGACGAACGGGTGGCGGAGGGAGGCTCTGGGGCGTCCGCTTTTTCCGCCGTTCCGCCGCCGAAATTCCAACCGATCGCCGTCATGACGGCAAACACGGCGACGCTGCTGTAAATCACCGGTCTCATGGGCGGATGCGGGATTGGATTCTGGCTTTTTCATGGGCGGGCAGGTCGGCGGCTTCCAACCATTCCATCGCGGCGGCAGGATCTTTCCGCGCCCAATTCTCAGCCACCGTATTGACGCTGTAAAACCGTTTCCCGTTTTCCGCAGGCAGGTCCATCGCCCAACCGGCGGCATCGTGATAGGCTCCATCCACTTGCAATTGTCCGATGACTTTCTCCACGCCCGCCAAGCGTACGGCGGGATCGGCCTGCTGTTGGACCCAGTCGGAGAAAGCCGTCACGTCGCGGTTTACCCATTCATCGGAGTAATTCTCGAAGCCGTAGCTGTTATACAGATCCCTTTTCCCCGCAGGGGTGACGAGATCCATCAGCCTCGCGGGGTCGCTGGCGAACAAACCGTCCATCAGCGCTTTCACCCCGGGGACCGAGGTGCCCGAGCCGCCTCCGCTACCCGTGGGTTTCTGTATCATGTTCATCACCCTGAGGGCGTCCGGGCATTTCTCGAGGAGGGATTTCGCGAGCTCGAATGCCTGTCCGGGATTGGTTTTCACCACGCTGAGACCGACGGCGGCGAATCGTTCCGCAGCGACCCGTGGAATGTCGGCGGACTTCGCCTGCTCAATGGCGGCAGCGGGATCGGTCTTGAGGAGATGGGCGAACAAGGCGGCATCCATTTTCCGCCGGGCGCTGCCGGCAGGGGTGAGGGCGGCGAGGCGTGCGAGTTCATCGGTGTCTTGTTCGGCCAACTGCGAGGCGAACCGGTCAATCAAATCGGAGTAGGAACCGGGCTTGGTATTTTTCATCGCCCAAGCGAAAGCGGCCGACGGATCACTGCGGACGAGGCTGTCGAAACTCGCGGCGTCGAGATCCTGCCCGTTTTCCTCGCTGAACCGGATCATTTCCGCGAGATTTCCGCTGTCGCCCCATTTCCCCAAAGAGATATGAGCGGAATACCGCGCGTCTTCGGGGATCTCCTGAAAATGCTGCCGCAGCCAGGCCGGATGAAACTCACCGATGCCGCTGGCGGCGGCTCTTGCCTGGTCCGGTCCGGCGGCGATGGCCGCAGCGAGCGCGGCGGCCGGATCGTTGCAAGCCCATGCCCGCCACGCATTTTCCGCATCGGGAGATCCCTCGGCGGCAGCGATGGCAGCGTGTGGGTCGAGGCGCGTCCAGTTGAGGAAAACCAGATCGGTCACGACATCGCGGCGGGAATTCCTAGCGGCCCTGCCCTTCCAGAAAACGGCGATGTCGGCCGCGCTGGCGTCCACCAGCCACAGGGCAAGCCGGGCAGAGAGGTTCGCATCGTCCAAGGCGGCGAGGGATTCCAACGTGTCGGTGGATCGACTGGGAACGATCTCCGGATCGGATACGGGAGTGGTGCGGGATTCCCCAGCGATCGGTGGAGTGATGACTTTAGGACTCACGTCGGGAACCGGAGTTCCCGAGCCAACCCGCCTGGCCGCAAAACCGGTGAGCAAGCCGGCGGCACACAGCCCGGCAAGCAGGAGAGTGGTGGATGGTTTCACGCGGATTTGTTAGCTTGTCGGGATTCCTACAGCCTGAATTCGTTGGCGACGATGAAATTCCACAGGGAGGGGTGATTCGTAGATCTTTTATCTCTGCTAGACGTCACCGCTTTTCTGTTTCAGCTCGTCGGCGCTGATGCGGTCGCGCTTCTTCAGGAAAAACAACGCGCCGAGCAATGCCCACAGCACGTTGCAGGCGAAGCCAGCGAGCGAGGCGGCGACGGCCGTTTCCGCAGGCACTCCGGCGAGGTCCTTCAGCAGCACCTGGAACAATTTCTCGCGCACGCCCACGCCCGCGACCGAAATCGGCATGCCGCTGATGGCGTCGATCACCGGCATCGCGGACATCACCGCGCCGTATTCCGCTTCTCCGCCGACGGCGCGCATGCCGCAATAGTAGGAGGAGAAATACGCGCCTAACATCACAAACGAAACCAGCAGTCCGCCAAGCGCATACCGCCAGTTTTTCCGATAGACATCATAGATCTCCGGAATCTTCCGCATGAACGGCCAACGGGCGAAGCGGTCGTTGCCATGGATCCGCCGGTGCACGGGCGGCGATGCGCAGACGAAGATCAACACCACCATTGCCAGGCCTCCACCCAGATAGAACCACGCGAAGTGGATCACCCCGCGGCCGAGGATGCTCTGGTCCACGATGGCGTCGAACCTCGCGACCGAGATGATGAAAAACAACATGGCCAGCGAAACCAGCCCCGCGAGGTGGTCCGCCATCACCGCCATCGCGATGACGAGTTTTCTTCCAGGATGGTCGCGCATCAGCAGGATGATCCGCGCCGCGTCGCCGCCGAGCCCGCTAACCGATGCAAGGCTGAATAGGCTGTCGATCATGGTCAACTCGACTGCCCTGCCCGGACTGACAGGCAATGACTGGCCACGCAAAAACAACCACCAGCGCAGTCCCTGGAGCACGATGGACACTCCTGCCAGCGCGGCCCCGGCGACCAGCCAGCGGAAGTCGATCGCACCCGGCCGAGTGAAAATCGAGTGGTCGAACTCCACCTGCGAAAACGCCCACCACAGGCACAGCCCGGTGAGCGCGAGCTTGAGCAGGAAAATCAGGAACGCCTTCATGGCAGCCGGGCAAACCCAAACCGCCTAGGCGGATTTCTCGATCTCCCGGGCGATGGTTTCCACGTTCTCGAGGATCGCCTTTGCCGCATCGGAGTTGCCGATTTTCAACCCGAAGTGTTTCTCCAAGCCGACGACCAATTGCAAGGCATCCACCGAATCGAGACCAAGTCCACCCGCGCCGAAGATCGGGATGGTGTCGGTGATTTCCGACGGTGCCTGGTCGAGCATCAGCTCGTCCACCATCACTTCCTTGATCTTCTGCCGCAGTTCCTGGCCTTGCATGATTGTGTAATTAGAATATGCCGCCGTCGATTTTCAGGGCGGCCCCGGTAATATAAGCCGCTTCCAAACTCGCGAGGAAAAAAACCGCGGCGGCGACTTCCTCCGGCTTGCCGAAGCGGCGCAGCGGGATGCCGCGTTGGGCGGATTTCCGCGCCTCGTCGTCCATGCCGGCGAGCGCCTCGGTCTCGATGAAACCGGGCAGCAGCGAGTTCACGGTGATTCCAGCGCGCGCGACCTCCTTGGCCAGCGTTTGGCCGAGCGCGACCACACCGGCCTTCGCGGCGGCGTAGTTAG
>JBGSOI010000107.1:0-3279 GCA_041739215.1 Akkermansiaceae bacterium | reverse complement strand
AGCGAGTTTTTCCGCATCCAGATCGCGCTCCTGGACAAGCTTGGCCGCGCCCGCCGTGGCGAAAACCTCGGCGTTCCGCGTCTGGTGATCGTCCGCCGCGTACGGGTACGGGACCAGGATCGATGGATGGCCGGCGATCGCGATTTCCGTCATGCTCGACGCCCCGGACCGCGCGATGATCAGATCCGCGATGGCATACGCGAAGGGCATTTGATCGCAGAAACCGAGCACCTTGTATCCCGTCCGCCCCGCCGTGATTTCGGAAACCCGTTGGAAATCCAAAGCTCCGGCGATGTGCAACACCTGCATTTCCGGCGGCATGCTCGCGGCCGCTTGTGCGCTCAGTTCATTCAACCGCCGCGCACCCTGGCTGCCACCGGTGACGACGATCGTCGGCCGCCCGGCATCGAGCCCGAAGAGCTCGGCCGCCTCCTCGCGGGTCGGCAAGTCCATGATCTCCGGTCGGACGGGCGTGCCGGTGGTCACCGTTTCGCGCTTGGGAAAAAACGCCTTCGCCGCATCCATCCCGAGAAACACGCGGGTGCAGAACCGGCTGGTCAACACGTTCGCACGGCCGGGCCGGGCGTTGGAATCGTGGATGAAGGTTTTGAGCCCCAGCTTGTGCCCGGCATACACCGGCGGCAGCGACGTGAACCCGCCCATGCCGAGCACCGCGTCCGCCTGGAACTCGCGGATGATCTTTTTGCACTGACCCATCGAGCCCCACAATTTCCACAAAAACGGCAGCATCCGCGGCGACAGCGTCGGCGGTTTTGCCACGGCGGGCACGGTCTTGAACTGAAGGTGTGTGTATTTCGCCGAAGCCTCGGAATCGACCTTCTTCTCCGAAATGAGCAGCATCACCTCGTGTCCCCGGGTGCGGAGCGCTTCACCCACGGCGATGCCGGGAAACAAGTGGCCGCCGGTGCCACCACAGGCGATGAGGATTTTCAGGGATTTAGGCACGCGCGAGTGAGTGAGAAGCCATGACCGGGAGTTAGAAATCCAATTCCGCCACCCTTCGCGGAAAACTACGTAAATCTTAACTACCCGGCAATCCTCAAAACGCCCGAATTTCATGGAGATCGATTTTTCTCCCGGCGAAGACGCTGAGGCAGAACAGGAAGCAAGGGGATCCGGAATCGCCCGGATCAATGAAATGGAGATTGGACGTGGTCAGCCGGCCTTCACCCGCAGGACCGTAAACGACCGTGCGGGGAAAGCATGAGGGAAGGATCTCCCGGGGATCGCGATTTTGGATTCTACCGGCTTGAGCTTGTCGGCCTGGCCCACGGTGTTCACGTCGGACAGATTACCGGTTAGGACCGTGGTGGTCGCTGCGGGGGAAACCGCAGCGGTGCCTGCCAAGTTGACTTGGACGGTTGTATCCGTCTCGCCCGCGTTGACGACTTTCAGGATGATCTCACCGGCATTCTCATCGCGCACGGCGCTGGCGAACAGGTTGGAGGGACTTGCGGCCAGTTCCACAGGGAGCACGGCGTCGCCGCGGTTGCGGCTGTACATCTGCTGGACGTAATAGTTCGGCGTGCGGGTGAGATTGAGGTTGTCCACCCAGATCATGTTAGGCGTCCACTGCCAGGCTTCGGTGTGGGCGAAGAGGGGCGCGTAGGAAGCCATGCGGACGACATCGGCGTTGCGCTCAAGGCCGGTTAGGAAGGCGGCTTCGGAAAGGGCGCAGTCGAGGTTGTTCACGTTCTTGCTGCTGGCGATCTTGTCGCTTTGCGCGGCGTATTCGCCCATGAAGACTTTCGGGCCGTTGCGGTCATAGCCGTCATAGCGGCGGGTGTTATTGTAAAACCAGGCGGGCTTGTCGTAACAATGTTCATCGACGATGTCGGCGTTGAGCTCGCGCAGTTTCTCCCAGGCGAATTTGAACCGCGCGTCGGCGGGCGCTGGGCCGGCACTGGAGATGAGCTCGATTTCCGGATGCTTTTCCTTCAGCACCTGATGGAATTTCGCGTAACGCTCGATGTAGGGTGCCTCCCAATTCTCGTTGCCGATGCCTAACATTTTCATGTTGAACGGTTCCGGGTGACCCATGGCCGCGCGCTTCGCGCCCCACGTCGAGGTCGCCGGGCCGTTGGCGAATTCAATCAGGTCGAGCGCGTCCTGGATGTAGGTCTTGAGCTCTTCGGGCGAACAGATTTCGCCGGAGTTGAACTGGCAGGCGATGCCGCAGCTCAGGATCGGCATCGGTTGCGCGCCAATGTCCTCGCAGAGTTGGAAATACTCGAAGAACCCGAGCCCGAATGTCTGATAGTAATCCGGCGTCGGCCGGTGGATGAATTCATAATTCCAGCGGTTGATCAGCAGCTTGCGCTCCTCCACCGGGCCGATGGTGTTTTTCCACTGATAGCGTTTGTCCAGCGTGCTGCCTTCCACGATGCAGCCGCCGGGAAAGCGCACGAACCCCGGATGCATGTCCGCCAAAGCCCGGATCATGTCCGCGCGCATGCCGCCGGGGCGGTTTTTCCAAGTGTTCTTGGGAAACAGCGAGATGAAATCCAGATCGATGGTGGCTTTGCCTTCCATCAGAATGGTTAGCCACGCCTTGGGATCGGTGTCCTTGGGTCGCAGCGTGGCGGTTACTTTCGTCCAGTCACCGGAGAAATCCTTCAGATCGACGTTGTCCAGCAGCGTGCCATCGCCGCCGTAGAGCTGGATGCGAACCAGCGGCTTGCCCTCGATGCCGCGGATCTGCGCGGAGAAATCGTAGGACTCGCCCTTGCGCACGCCCATCCGGCGGAAACCTTCGTTAGAAATTCCGAACGGCGCCTTGCCTTCCGATTGCAGCCGGACATAGTGCGGGTTGGCCTCGTTGAATGGGGTGTCGTCACGAATGGTTTGTTCCCCCTTGGCCAGCGACGGGCTGATCTTCGTCCAACCCATCAGCGCGTCGGGAAACTCGAAGCCGCGGTTCTTCACCATTTCCGCATAGATCCCGCCGTCCGCGCCGAAGTTGATGTCCTCGAAGAAGACGCCCCACATCGCCGGATTGATTTTCGCACCCGGCTTGTCGGCATGGATGGTGAGGGCGGGCTCGGCGGCACTAACGAATGCCGCGGTGGCGAGGAGGAAAAGCGGACAGATGGTTTTCATGGGATTTTCAAGGCGACTTCTAGACCGTTTGCCAAAAGTCATTTCCGAATGAAGGAGGGGGTGGCGCAGACGGAGCGGATGAGTTTGGGCTCTTCCAACAGACTTTGGAGGGATTCGAGCAGCTTGGTGGTGAGGGCTTCGCCGTCGTTGGTCAGGAAG
>JBGSOI010000106.1:0-53312 GCA_041739215.1 Akkermansiaceae bacterium | reverse complement strand
CTTCCTGACCAACGACGGCGAAGCCCTCACCACCAAGCTGCTCGAATCCCTCCAAAGTCTGTTGGAAGAGCCCAAACTCATCCGCTCCGTCTGCGCCACCCCCTCCTTCATTCGGAAATGACTTTTGGCAAACGGTCTAGATGGAAGTCCTCGCCGGCTGGCGCCTGAACTGGCAGGCGGAAATGTTGGACGACCTTGCGGGCGATGGCGCTGGACATCGGCGCGCCGCCGGCGAGCACGTCATCGAGCGATTCCAGCAGCCGCGAGTGGACGTCGCGCTTCAGGACATAGCCCGAGGCGCCGGCGGCCAGCGCCTCGAACACCATGTCCGCATCCTCGAACACGGTGACCATCAGGAACTGGATCTCCGGACACAAGGGCTTGAGCTTTCTAACAAGTTCGATGCCGGACATCCCGGGGAGCTGGATGTCGGCGATCACCGCGGCCGGCGGGTTTTTGGGAATCGCCTCCAGTGCTGATTCGGCGCGGACGTGGCAGCCGCTCACGACCCAGGTGTGGGTGGCGGCGATGGCGTCCATGAAGGATTGCCGGAACTCCGAATCATCCTCGACGATGACGACTTGGTGGGCGTTGGGTTTCATGAGGGCAAGAGCACTGGAACTTTAGGCAGAGGACAACGTAAAACGACCTGCGTGCCCTTCCCCCGGGCGGAATGGATCTCACAGGTGCCCTGCATTTCCGTGGCGCGGGCGGTTAGGTTGGCGAGGCCGTTGCCTGCGTTCGGGTGTGCAAGGTCGAAGCCCGCGCCCGTGTCGGTGATGACGGCGACCAGGGTTTGGTCCTCGATCATCAGTTGCAGCGACGCCTCACACGGGCCGGCATGTTTCAGGATGTTGTGGAGCGCTTCCTTGGTGGCCAGCGAGAAGTGGTGGCGGAAATCCGACCGCAGCATGAACGTCGGGAAATCCGTCGGGATCGAAATCCGCAGGGTGACCGGCGCGTCGCGGAAGATTTCCTGGGCCATTCCCGACAGATGCCCCGCGAGGTGCTCGAGCGAGTCGTTCGCGGGATTGACCGCCCACACCAGCCCATCCATCGCCCACACCAGGTCGGAGGCGGCGGTTTCCAATCTAACCGCCTGATGGCGGGCCTTGTCAGGGTCGCGGTCGATCGCCCCGAGGACGACCGAGGCGGCGTGCTTGAGCAATGAAACGCGGGTGCCCAGATCGTCGTGCATGTCGCGGGCGATGCGGGCGCGGTCGCGCTCCACGGCGTTGGCCATGCGGATCGCGGCGATCCGGTGGCGCGAGCGGCGCCGATAGTTGAGGAAAAAGCCCCAGCCGACGATGATGACTCCGGCGGCAGCGACCAGCGGCAGGAACCACGCGCGCTTCCACACCGGCGGCCGGATGATGAACGGAAGCGCCAGATGCGACGTGGTTTTCACCGCGTTGTCCGCCACCGCGATGGCGCGGAACGTGTATTCGCCGGACGGCACGTTCACGTAGGTCGCGCGCAGCGACGAACCGGAAATGACGTTGAACGCCTCCGACCAACTGAGCAGGAAGGTCTCGCCACCGGCGGCCGGCCGGACTGATAGATTCTGGGTGGAGGTCCAGTAGGCGGACGCGTTTTGCTCCGCATCCAGCAGCTCCAGCGCCGGCGGCCCGCCGAGCATCAGCCGGGCGATCGCCGGTTCGCCGCCGCCGCGGGTCCAGCCGTCCGGGATGCCACCGATCTGGTCGGTGCGCTCGCCCTTGTGGAAATCCCCGTTGGCCCAGAGATTGGTTTCAGGTGCGGCAGACCGTGTTAAGGAGACATCGTCGATCACCCAGCAGCCGGTGGTGTCCGGCGTTCCCGACGACATGGTCACGCGGATGCGGTGGGTTTTTTCCGGGACAAACAACGGCTCGGTCCTCCGGCCTAACGGCGAGTCCACCACTTCGCTTTCCCATCCGGGGCTGGAGCGGATTGCGGAAAAAGTGGTGCGGGTCAGCAAGTCGCCGGCCTTGTCGAGCATGTCCCACGTCAGGGACATCCCGCCGGCAGTGGCACGCCAATCCTCGTCAAGGCCGTCGAGGCGGTATTTCACGGCCATCGGATCGGCTAGCGCGCCGGCGGGAAACCCGAAATCGAAATCCACCCGGTGGGTGCCAGGTTCGAGCACCAGCGGCGAACCGTCGCCGGGCAGTGTTACCGGCAGGTCGTCCACGAAAACCTGTTTCAATTTCAGGTCCGAGCGCGGCCGACCGGAAGGGTTCATCGACAGGAGTTCGTCCGCCCGCTTTTTTGCCTCGGGGCTGACGAAGAAGAAATCCTGGGGTCCTCTGGCGATGCTGCTGATGCGGACCTCGTCAATGAGGCCGGGAAAGAATTCGAATGGCCCGAGTGAGTTGATTTTTCCCGAATTCCCCAGCGCGAAATCCCCGAGTTCGCGGCGCAGGTCCATGGACAAGGTGCCGCGGCCGATCTGGTTCGCCAATTCCGCGCCCGCGCTGATCCGTGTCCAGTAAAGCTTGAGGTTGTCGGTCACATTTTCGTTTCCGTCATAGGTCACGGCGACGTGGAACCAGTCCCGGGTGTTCATCGCATGCGGGCCGGTCGTCGGAATGGTTGCGAGACCGCCGCCGCGCACGGCATCGCCCAAAATCGGGACGAATGATAGAAATCCGGGTTTCTCGATGCGGAACAGGAACACGCGGTTCGATTGGACATCTTCATCCATGGTTACGATGTCCGCGGCGAATCCCGGCGAGTCGGACGGCAGCAGGTCCAGCTTGACGATGGCCTCCATGGTGAAAGCGCCATCATCCCCCATGATCGGGAACGGCCATGCCACATTGTCCTTCGGTCCGGAATCCAGCGCGGGCTTGGCCAGCAGGATCGGGCCATACGGGTGAGTCGAACCGCCCTCGTTGGCGGGGTTCCAGTTGAAGGAAACCGCGGACCCGAAACCCTCCAGCGAGGGCAGCCCCGGAGTCGCGCCATTGAGCAGGCCTGACAGCGGGAGCGGGCTGTTGCCGGAGTCGTTGAACGGGGGTGCCGGTTCATCGAGATGCCACAGGTGCAGGGTGGCATCGTCCGCAACGTAAGGCGTGAGCGCCGGTGCGGCAAAGGCCAGCGCTGCGCTTGATAGAAGAAAGCCTGCCAGGAACTTGCGCATTTGATGTCGTGCGACGCCCATGCCGGTTTGCTGCAAATGTGGAGATGGGTGGCGCACGGCGCGGAGGATCATTCGGACTTTTCAGCAGGCAGTCGGAAGTCCTTGAAGCCGGAGTACTGTGGGGCCGAGTTTTCAGTGCCACCATAAAAGAAGATAACCATCCGTGAACCAGGGTCGTGGATCCACTTGGTCTGGCTGATGGAGTGGAAAACGGGGCTCCCGGGGCGGAGGAAGGAGAGGTTCACCTCGTAGGCTTCCTTGCCGCTGGCCGGTGCATCGGTGATTTCACGGGACATGCTTTTCATCGCGAGTTTCTGGGTTCCCACCTGGCCGCCCACGGGAAACTGGCTGAGGTTGAACCACATGGTCTGGCCTTTCCTGAATTTCTCCGAGCCCGCATCAATGATTTGAAATTGCACCGGAACCACCTTGTTCGCAGGGTCCTCCTTCACCACGATATAACAATCCACGACCGAGGCAGCGATCTTTGCTCCGGGTGCATCCGCCGGGATTTCTTCCGGTTTTGAAACCGCGGTGGGCAACAGGCGGATGCTGCCATCGCCACCGGCGATCGTGTGAACGTCCGAGAAATTCATCCCGGACAGCTGGACTTCGTGCGACTTGACCCCATCGAACAAGAAGACCGCCTTCGGGGCGTTCGCAGGAGGATTGAGGAACAGAACCCGGCAGGTGCGCTGGGCGGACTTGTCTTGGGCCTGCGCGAAGACCGGAAACACGAGTGCGAGGAAGAGTAGGCGAAGCATGGGAATTACGTGAGTGTCGAAGGCCGGATGGCGAAGGTCAAACTTCATCCTGCGATAGCCAGCGAAATGCAACCAGCTCGAAGCGCCGGCCGAACAGGGCATTCACCGCCCGTTTGGTGGGAACCGTTCCGGCTCCGGTCGACAGATCGATGGTATCGGCGGAGTCCTTGGGATCCACGTATTCGCGGCTGCGGCGGAGGGTCGCTTCACAGACGGCGCGGGCCTTGATGATATTGCCGGTGGCATCGCGGGCATCGCCATAGGCGCGGATGGTGAAGGTGTCGTCACGGGCCGAAAGGATGGGAGCGAGCGACCGCAGCACATCGGCCTGGCGGGTCCAACCGGGCATGCCATACATGCTGTTGCCATCTTTCGCGCCAGGCCCTTTGGGACCCACTGCGGCTTTCGAGAATACATATCCACTGGGGCCGCCCGGAGGAGTTTCGCTGGTGATGTTGGTTCCCAATTGGTCGGGGGTGTAATCTTTCTGCAAAACCCCGAACGGGTTTTGGGTGCTGTCGGAAAGCTTGTTCAGCGCGGTCTGGACTGCCCCGGCGAGCGCCAGATCGCCCGAGGACAACTGCCGGTTCACAAATTCGGAGAGCGAGAGGAAGGGGCCCCGCAGGCGCACTTGTTCGACGATTGCTTCCGCGAGAAAATCGAGCTGGGCTCCGGTGAACACGCGGTAGCCGGCGAATTCCGCACCACCACCGACTCCGCCGGAGGAGCCGCTTTGTTTTGCTTCCACATCTCCGGCCACGCTGAAGCGGCTGAACGCATAGTCGGTCTCACCCGAGAGGGTTGGATTTCCGGTGTTGTTCATGTAGGGGATTTTCTGATTCCGGGCATGGCCCAGCAATGCCCGCCATGCTTTCACCGAAGTGGAGTTGACATTGAACATGCCTTCCACTTCGAGGCGGGAGGCGATGGTCTTGTAGGAAGTTTGCGAAACCCCGACATTCTTGGTCGCGAGCGTGTTGGCGTTCGCCGCGGAAATGGCGGCCGACGCGACATCCTGCGGGATCGCCTTGTAAGCGCGGTTCGCCAATGGCTTGGTCGGATCCTTCAGGAAATTGGCGTAAGTGGTCCTGGCCGATGAACTCACCGAAGGTGAGCCGAAATTGGTCGGCTCAGCCGCGATCGAGGAAAAGAACCAGTCGTCAAAGAGGATGTGGTTGAGACAATATGAGTCATCGTGCTGCAAGTTCTCGGCTCCTTTCGAGACGCTGGAGTTCACAACGGCATTCGAAGGAATGAGCGGGGTGGCGTCGCTGTTTCCCACCAGATTGAAGGCATAGGGAGGGACGGGATTTTCATAACGCGCGTCCCAGTTCTGAAGCTCGGCGAGCGAGCTGAGGGGGCGGCCCGGCAACTCGTCGATCACACAGCGTGAGAGTCCGTCGGACGATTTGAAGCCGGTGAGGATGAAGCCGCGGTTGGTGCCGGACACCACCTCGGGGAGATAAGGGCTGGGGCCGTCGGGCAGCGATTGGAAACTGAACTCGAAGGGCGAGTTCACGTTATTCGTGGTGCCTGGGTAGCTGAATTGTATGGTCGGCTCAGCCAAACTCTTCTTCCCCATCGCGGTGTAGTTCACGAAAGGACTGGACTGGACGAAGCCCTTGGACGGCTGGTGGGTATTGCTCGCCATCCGGGCACCGAAGGTCACGGAGAGGAAAGGGGCCGGAAACGACGCGACTTCGGCAATGGTTTTGTTGCCGATGAATTTGCCAACGGGAATTGACGGGTAAGCCACTGCGGCGGTGGCTTTTTCATAGAGCATGCGGTAGGCGAGCACGGTGCCGCCGGCGCTGGCCAGGTCCATGTTCAAATACAATCCCACCCCGGAGACTCCGGCATCGGTGAATTCTGAATCGAATTTCGCCTCAGTGGTGATCTTGCTGGTCCCGGCGAATCCCATCTTGAGCGCGGGATCCACCACCGGGTAGGCCATGCCCTTGCCCGGATTGTAGCCTGGAACGAGGTCCAACGTATTGCCGCTGGGGCTGAAGACCCGTGTCTCGCCCGGTGCGAAAGCCGGAACGTTGGTAAATGTATAAATCGTTTCGCCCTTCACTCCTCTCGCCTCGTTGGCTGTGGTCCCGGTAATCGCGTTGTCTTGCAGCGTGACCTTCTTGGGAAGCGCCGTACCACCGACCGTATAAGAGATGACTGGCGGCAACGAACCGGCCAAGCGGATGCTCAACCCACCCGTCGCGGCGAGTCTGACATTGTAGGGATTCCACAGGGTGACGACCGGCGTCACCAGCAGTTGCAAATCGTATTTTCCCGCATTGGCCGGGACCGTGCTCGGGACCGCCTTGTGGGAATAAATCCACTGCACGCGTGCAATCACCGGCAGGATGCGGACCTTGTGGATGAAATTGTAAATGTCGCCATCAATCTTGGTGGCGCTGTAGCCGGCGGTCATCGCCGATGAAGCGGAAGTGCTGCCCCCTAACACTCCGGATTTATACAGCGTGGCGTAGGAAACGAGATTCGCCCAACTGCCGATCGCCGGGAAACTGTAAATCGCCCCGTTGCCCTGGGAGGCGCTGCGGTAGGAACTCCAGGGATAAAGGATGGATTTCGGGTTGTTCGGATTCGACTCGGGGCGGGTGAACATGAGATCGTTTTTCGGACTGGCCCGGAAAAACGGGAGGTTGCCAGAGGGCAGCGAGTTCCAGTTCTCGGCAACGAGGGACATGTCCTTGCGCCAGCCGCCGGTTGCGGTGTTCGTCAGCAGGCCGGAGGAAGTGGTGGACAGATCGTGGAAGAAATCGCGCGAGATTTTCGTGGTGGGGCCGGCGGTGTTGTCCAGCAGGTCGCTTTGTTTGATGGTGAGCGCCTTGTCGGCTGGCGAGAATGCCGCTGGATCCGTCAGCGAAGGGTGACTGAGAAGGCCGTCCAGTCCGAAGGGCTGGGTATCGGCGGCGGAGTGGGTTTTCGCGAGGACCGACCAAGTGGCGGCATTGTCGGCGGCAGGAGCGTAGGGGCGCGGCAGGCGGGCCTTCTGGTTTTCCCCGCCGACCCACCAGGCGTAGCTGCCCAGGGACCTTCCGTTGGAGATCTTGGTGGGCGTGAGGTGGATCTGACGCAAGTCCGGGTCCACCGTGCCCACGGATTTCTCCCCCAGCAAGGCCACCGTGCCGGCCGTCTTCTTGGTGTCGGGCAGCGTGTCCATGTCGTCGACCTGTGACATGCCGGAAATCAGCCACGCCTCGAACCGGGCCTTTTTATTTTCCGCATAGGCCGGTGCGATCGGCCGGCCGGTGGAGCTGTGGTCGGTCCCTTCCCAGCTTTTCCAGACTCCCAGCACCGGCGGATTGGTATCCTTGACCAGATCGGCCCGGGCAGTGACGCGGGTGTCAAGGCCGGCGGTCTTTTGCAATTCCCCCAGCGCGATCAGCAGTGCCATCCGCGCATTCGCGCGGGCGGTCGCCATGTCGGAGGTTTGGCCGGTGGTGCGCATGCTGATGGAGCTCAGGGAAAGCAATCCCACCGCGACGATCGTTAGAAGGATCATCAGGGACAGGGTAACCACAAGGGCGAAACCTCTTGATCGGGGATTTGGGGAAAATGTCTTCATGGGTTGCGTGAGTCCAATCTGGCTGGGATTTCTGGATATCGGTCCGCATGCCGGACCTCCAGGAGGTCCGGGGCCGCTATTCGAGCGATGCGAATGTAAATACCTGAATCATTCCCACGAGTATACCTCCCCGTTTCTATAGGATTGACCCTATCGACTCTTTATCAAAGTGTTGGAGTTCAAAAAAATCGAGATGAGCGGCGACGCAGCCAGCCTATTCCACGAGCGTCAATTTTAACCGGGCAAACCGCCGCGGAGTATCGTTGGCCGTCAGGGGATCGACGATTCTCACCCGCTCCCAACGTGGATTGATCGCCACGACCGTGCCGGATCCCTCAGCTGCCCAATCCCCCAGACCGGACGAAAACTGCGGGGTGTAAGTCAGTCCGGAACCACTGCCCGCCGTCCTGCGGACAAACTCAACGGTCAGGTGGTCATGTCCGGCGATGTTCTCCATCCGAACTAACGGAAGGCCGCGCAGGCCGGTGGCGGAAAGGATCGTCGTGCGTTCGTTGAACGTCGGATCGAGGTTCAGCGCGAATTCCAACAGATTTCCAATGCCGTCAGCATCGAAGTCAGCGAGCGGGCCGGTAGTTGCGGGCGCGGCGATTTGCACAGGTGAAAAATAGAGTCGCTGCCAGGCGCTGTAGCTTTCCGGAGCGAGTGAACCGTCGTGCCCGGTCTTCTCCAGGATCCACGGCAGCGATGCGGAAATCCGCGAACTGTAGAACCGGGAAGGGACATTCAACTCGCCATCCGCCACGCTCGCCCAGGCCGGAGGATCTCCGGTGAATTCCTCGAGCCCGCCCTTGTCATAAAGCGCGGCGTTGAAACCGCCGCTCATCGGATCGAAACGGAACGGCCCATCGACCGACAGGTGAATTCCAGCGAGCCGCCACAGGCCGTTTTCCAATACGAACAAACCGCCGCCGGAGTCCCCGACGGATAGATGGCATTCGTCGGCGATTCCGGGTTTGTCGAAATCACAATATAACAGCTCACCATAGTCGTCCCCGCCGTCCTCGGTTCCGCTCACGACATTTCTGCCCCAACGCTGGCGAAAGTTCGCGTCGCCCCATCGCCAGCCTTTTACTTCCGCACTCACGTTGACCTCAACCCCACGTTGCGCACCGACACCGAAAATCATCGCCGTCGCTCCGAGATCCGCCACTCCGCTGGAAAGCGGAGCATAGGTCGGAAATGGCTTGGAATGCTCCACCTCCCAAATCCGCAGATCGGTCGTTTTGTTGTCCACGATCGAGGGGTCATCATGAAAACCAATCGTGACGTAGCTGTCGCCGTGAAAATCGAAGACCATGCCCACGCTCCCGCCGAAGTGCTTGGCCGTGATGAAAAAATGCGGGGCCACGGGCACTCCGAGGAAGTTCATGAACTTCCCTTCATACTGCCAACCGGAGTTATCGCCGGGCGTGGTGGTGTTGTGCAAAGGATCCGGAGTGTCCGAAAAAATCACTCCTTCCGCCCGCACCGCGAGCAACGCCGAAAGCAGAATCAATCCACGGAATTCCATCACCAAACGGTAGCCGCCGCGCTCGAATGGTGCAAAGCTTTTGGAAGCTAGATCTCCGCCAGCACTTCGCCAAAGACGGTGAGCGTGTCGTCCAGGTCCGCCTCGGTGTGGGCGAGCGAGATGAAGCCGGTTTCGTAGGGCGAGGGCGCGAGATAGATGCCTTTGTCGAGGCAGCCCCAGAAGAACTTTTTGAAGAACTTGAGGTCCTGTTTCATCACATCGTCGACGTTGACGATTTCCCGGTCAGTGAAAAACAGGCAGAACATCGAGCCGACGCGGTTGAAGCGATGGGGCACGCCTTTTTCCGCGAGAAGCTGGCGCAGGCCTTTTTCGAAATGGGCACCGAGTTGCTCCAGGCGGCCGAAGCCGGAGCGCTGGTCCAACTCGCGGAGCTGGGCGAGACCGGCGGCCATCGCCAGCGGATTGCCGCTGAGGGTGCCCGCCTGATAGACGGGACCGATTGGGGCGAGCAAGTCCATGACGTCGGCGCGGCCGCCGAAGGCGCCTACCGGCAACCCGCCGCCGATGACCTTGCCGAAGCAACTGAGGTCGGGCGTTAGATTCTCGATGCCCTGCACGCCCGCCTTGCCGAGGCGGAAACCGGTCATGACTTCGTCGAAAATCAGGAGTGCGCCATGCATTTTCGTGATCGAGGACAGCAGATCGAGGTAGCCCGGTTTCGGAAAAACCAAGCCGGCATTTGCAGGATAGGACTCGACGATGATCGCGGCGATTTCCTCACCGCGGGCGGCAAAGAGGGCCTCGAGGGCTGCGGGATCGTTGTAGGGAAGGACGATGGTTTTCTCGGCGAAAGCTTTCGGCACACCGGCGGAGTCGGGTTCGCCATGGGTCAGCGCCCCGGAGCCGGCGGCCACTAACAACGAGTCGCTGTGACCGTGATAACAGCCGTCGAACTTCACGAAGTAGTCGCGCTTGGTAAACCCGCGAGCCAGACGGATGGCGGACATGGTCGCCTCGGTGCCGGAATTGCACATCCGGACTTTTTCCACCGACGGCACCCAGCCGCAGATCGTGCGGGCCATTTCGACCTCGAACATGTTGGGGATGCCGAAGGAAATCCCGCTCTTCGCCACCTCGTGGATCGTGTTGGTGATGACGACGGGTGCGTGGCCGAGAATGTTAGGTCCCCATGAGCCGATGTAGTCGATGTAGTGCTTGCCATCGATGTCTTCGATCCGGCAACCGGCGGCGCGGCGGACGAAAAAGGGCTCGCCGCCGACGTTGCGGAAGGCACGGACTGGCGAGTTCACCCCGCCCGGGATGAACTGTTTGGCGACGGCGAAAATTTTCTGCGAAAGCGGGCCTTGCGGATTCATGGGCGGACCATGAAGGAGGATTTCCAATCGTCCAATCGCGAAGCAGCGGATTTCGGTGAATAATCCGCGATCTCCCAACGTTGAACGAAAATGGGGATTCCGTTTTTCAACAACACCGCTATTTTGCACGAGATGAAGCTGGAAATTCTCGCTGTGATCGCCGCCTGCCTGGTCCTGCCGATTCAGGCCGAATCGAAGCGCCCCGAGCGCAAGTCGCTGCTCGATGTGGATCCCACGGTGGTCTATCTCGACCAAGCGCTGAAGAAGCCGCTCGATCTCAAAGTGGTCAAGGAAGCGCCGGTTTTTTCCGACAAGGAAGGCAAGATCCGCCTCGGCACGCTCAAGGCGAACCAGACAGTCCGGGTGGAGGCGATCAGCGATCGAAACTACCGGGTCCGCGGCCAAGGGACGCGCGACGGAATTGCCGGTTGGGTCGCGCCGTGGGCGTTTTCCTCCACCGATCCTGAATTCGTGGCCAATCTCAAGCAGCTCTATGATCGCCAGATCCAAGTCCAGAAACTGATCGAAACCAAGAGCGTCGCCGTGGGCATGACGCTCGATGAAGTATCGCTGTCGCAAGGCAAGCCGACCAAAACCTCGGTCCGGAAAACCGCCACCGGCCAATCGGGACGTTGGGATTTCATTCAATACGAGGACGTGAAAAACTACGCCACTGAGATCGACCGGACCACCGGCCAGACGTTCCGCCGGCTGGTCAGCGTGACCCGGGTGGAAAAGGGCAAGACTGCGGTCGAATTTGAGAACGACGTGGTCACCGCGGTCGAGGAAAGCGAGGACCATCAGGGCGGCAACGTCCGGATCATCGTGCCGCCCTTGGTTTTCGGCTGGTGACGGGAAATTCCGGGATTATTCCGGAATTCATGCTTTCCTCGCCCATGGCCCTGCATTGCCCCGATTCGTTGTCCGCCGTGGCGGATTTTTTCAACCAGATGACGCCCGAGAAATTGGAGCGGCTGGGCGATATTTACGGCCCCGGGGTGGAGTTCCACGATCCCATTCACGACGCCATCGGTCTCCTGCAGTTGCGCGACGTGCTCTCCAATCGTTTCCGAAAAATGGAAGCGGTGACCTTCAAGGTGGTGGATGCCCATGGCGACGATCGCACCGGATTCCTCCTGTGGTCCGTGATCTATCAGCACCGCGGGAGCGAGCGGGTGATCCACGGCACGAGCCATTTCAAATTCGCCCATGACGGACGGATCTCCGCACAAAGGGACCATTGGGATGCCTCGTTCGTGCTTTACGGCGCGCTCCCGGTGTTGGGCTGGCTGATGCGGTTCATCAGACAGAGGACCCTGCTCATCCCGGAAAAAGCCGGCTGATCGTTGAATCTGAATCCGGACTCGCAAATCAAGCGGGAGCAGGCCTGAGTCCAAGATTGCAAACCACCGCAATTCTGCGGAAATGCAGGCGTTATGAACCCATGTCCGTGCAAATCCCCTGACTTTCTGCGACTCCTGACACTCTGGCTCCTGCCCTTCTCGTTCCTGCGGGCCGAGGTCTCGCTCGAAGACGGCATCAAGTCGCACCTTGGAAACCTAACTGCCGACAACTCGCCCGGCATCGCCGTCCTCGTCGCCCGCGAAGGCAAGGTCGTCTATCAGGCCGGATTCGGATTGGCCGATGTCGAAAAGAAAACCCCGGTGACCGCCGAAACCAAGTTCCGCATCGGCTCGGTCACCAAGCAATTTACCGCCGCTGCCATCCTGCGGCTTGCCGACGAAGGCAAACTCGCCCTAACCGATCCGCTGGAAAAATACTTCCCTGGCTTCCCCAAAGGCGTCACCTTGCAGCAACTCCTCACCCACACATCTGGCATTCACAGCTACACCGACAAGCCGGAGTTCGTGGGAAAAGTCAGCAAGCCGATCAAATCTGAGGAGCTGATCGCCTGGTTCCGCGACGACCCGCCGGACTTCGCGCCCGGCGCGGGATTCCACTATAACAATTCCGGTTATTTTCTCCTCGGGGAAATCGTTGGGAAAGTTTCCGGAAAACCGTTTGCCGACAGCCTGCAGGAAATGTTCTTCCGCCCGTTCGGTATGAAGAACACCGGGATCTATCAAAACGCCAGCCCTCCCCCGGACACCACGGCGGGCTATTCCATCGCCGATGGCAAAACCACGCCCGCGCGCGAGTGGGACATGTCGTGGGCCGGCGGCGCGGGTGCTCTTTATTCCACCGTTGGCGATCTTTTTCTTTGGACCGAAGCGCTCTTCGGCGGGAAAGTCCTCAAACCGGCGTCTTTCGAGGTCATGACCACCCCGGTGAAACTTCCGCCCAACGTGGACGGCCTGCACTACGGTTACGGACTGGTCATCGCGGAACTCAACCGCCTGCCGGTCGTCAGCCACAGTGGCGGTCTCGATGGCTGGTCGAGCGACCTCATGCGCCTGCCGGAGCAGAACACCACCGTGATCGCCCTCGCGAATGCCTCGCCCCCGGTTGCCGGTTTCGAGCCTGCCTCCGTCACCCGCCAGATCGCCGGGAAATTCCTTGAGGCCGACATCAGGAAGCTGCCACCGCTCAATGAGAACCCGGCCGTGGATCGGAAAACCTATCAGGACTTCACAGGCCGCTATGATTACAAAAACGCAGTTCTAACCGTCACCACCGACAACGACCGTCTTTACTCCCAACTCACCGGCCAGGAGAAATACGAGGTTTTCCCATCCGCCCCGGATGCGTTCTTCTGGAAAGTCGCCGATGCCCAAGTTGTCTTCCTGCGCAACGACAAGGGCGAAGTCGTCGCCGCCCGCCACACCCAGAGCGGTAACACCTTCCGCGCCGCCCGCATCACGGATGCCGAGATCAAACCCACCGATGCCGAGCTCGACGCCATCCTCGGCCAATACCAATACGCACCCAACGTCACCCTAACCGTCACGCGCGACGGTCAGTCCGTCTTCGCCCAGCTAACCGGCCAGCCGAAACTCCAGATCTATCCAAAGTCCGCCACCGAGTTCGAATGGCGGGTGGTGAAGGCGTCCGTCACGTTCAAGAAGGATCGCGACGGCAAGGTCACCCAAGTCACGCACTCCCAAAACGGCGCGACCTTCGATGCGCCGAAGATCAAGTGACGCGGCCTTCTCATCGAAGGAGCGGCGGAACGTGTCCGCCGTGCCCATGGGAAGACCATGAACAGCGGTTCTCCTCCACTCATTGGCCCGTCATGGGTATGGGCGATCACGCATCGCCCCTCCTTGCCGTCACTTCCCGTTCACCGGACGCTGCTTCCATGTCACATCGGTCTTTTTGTCTCCGCCGTCGCTTTTCCCATCGATTCCCCTGCCCCACAGGGTGTAACCACCGTCCGCATTGCGCTGATAGAGATACGGCTGCCCCGTGGCGATGTCGAGCGGAGCACCTCCAGGGAACTTGTCACTGATCGCGTCCAATTGATCCGGGTATTTCCCGGTCTGCCGTTGATAGGTTTCCAGCGCGGCGGCGAACCGGAATTGGTCGTATTCAGACTGCGCTTGGATCACATACCTCGCGGCACTTTGGTCATCACCACCGCCGCCGTTCAGATCCTTGATCAGGAAATAGAAAGAGCCGAACATGCTTGGTGCCCGCTTTCCATCACCAACCACCTGGTGACAATCAGAACCGTCGGCAAACCCAGCAGCCCGAAAGCCAGCCACCCCAGATGCCGCAGCCAGGCTGGGAAACGCTCCGTTTCGGAGGGTAGATTCATCCGTCACTAGAAAGCTGTTATCCCGGCAGACGTCAAGGAGATGGTGTCACTGAAAGTGATGGGCACCAAGGAGCGGCGGACTCCGATCCGCCGTGGCCAATGGACAGTCGATGATGCCGAGCGAAAGCGCATCTTCATTGGTTTTCCATTGGCTTGGGCGATTCGGAGATCGTCCCTTCTTCGAATCAATTCCCCTTCAAGACGGTTTCAGGCAGAAAGCGCCTGGTTCTGGTAGAAACGCTCGGCAACATCCTCGCCCTGAAAGTGACCACGGCGGACGTGCAGGACCGGGATGGACCGAAGCTGCAGTTGGTTGTTCTAACCAAGGCACCGAACTCCGTCTCATCCAGAGCGTCCGCATGAATCCGGTTCCAGCTGGCGCTTGTCTGGCTGTGATGCCGCGAGGCTGGCAATCGGGAGAATGGGTCACGCAAGCGCACACGCGAGGCGGATCGCGGCGATCATCGAGGACGGGCAGGCCATGTTTTTGCCTGCGATGGAAAACGCGGTGCCATGATCCGGGCTGGTCCGCGGTTTCGGCAGGCCGAGCGTTACGTTCACAGCGGTGTCGAAATCCAACAGTTTCAAAGGGATCAGCCCCTGGTCGTGATACATCGCCACGACCGCATCGTAGTGACCGTGTGCGGCGTCGCGGAAAATCGCGTCGGGAACGGCCGGGCCGGTGAAATTTCCGACGCCGGCATGATTCAAGGCGTGGATCGCGGGCCGGATGATCCGCGTTTCCTCATCGCCGAACGCGCCATTCTCACCGGCGTGGGGATTGAGTCCCGCCACCGCAATCCGCGGTTGATGGATGCCGCGACGTTTAAGGAAAATCGCGGTAAGAAGTCCGATCCGGACGATCCGCTCGACGGTTAGAAGTGCGGGGACTTTTGCCAGCGGCTCGTGGATCGTCGCCAGGCCGACAGTGAGAGTGGTCCCCGTTAGGAGCATGCCATAGTCCGTCACTCCGAAGGCGGCGGCGAAGTATTCCGTTTGGCCGGGGAAGGGGAAGCCGAGGGACTGCAGGCCTTCCTTGGAAACCGGGCCGGTGACGACTGCGTCGGCAGTGCCGCATTTTAACCGGCGGACGGCTTCGTCCAAAGCGGCGAGCGCGGCGGCGGCGGAGCGGGCGTCCGGTTTGCCGGGGATTCCCGCACTGCGGTCTCCGAGGACGTCGATATCAAACCCTGCGGGAATTTCACCGGACGCCAGGGCAAGATCGATGACTTCGGGGCCGACGCCGGCGGGATCTCCCAAGGTGATGACAATGTGCGGCATGGCTGGGATCATCGGGCGATGCGGTGGAACTGCCAAGCGGGGAAATTCGCGGATCCGCGTACGGTGCTTGCGGGACGCGAGCGGGCGTCCTTAGTGTTTCCCCAGATGGCATTTTTCCCAATCAGGACGATTTTATTCGGAGTTGCGTGCTCCCTGCTAACCCAGTGCGGATCATCATCCATGGGATCCGGGAACCTGGGTGGTCCGACTGTCGAGGAGCGGAACACGAAAATCGCGAGCGAACCCACCGGTGACTTCTTCTACGGGCGTCGATATTTCGTCGAGAAAACGCGATTCTGGGGCTACGTCCGGCAGCCGCGGCAGTCGTGGAACCGCGCGAAACTCGTCATTTTCCGTGAGGACAAGAAGCGCAGTCCTGATCGGCTTCCCGAAAACGGCCCTCCTGGGAACCGTTACGCGTTTGACAACAACACTGAATACCGGCTCCGTGGCTACTACACGGGCCAGCAAGCCTACGACCCGAACAGCAACCAGTTCCTCCCCGAGTTCATGCTCACCGACTACGAAGTACTGGATCGCCAGCCTGGGTGGTTATTCCGCCCGGACGACCGCTATGATCGATTCCGCATCACGATGATCCCGCGCTGAACGGGCAGAAACCTTCCCCTCATGAAGTCCGACGACATCAAAAGGTCCGTGCGCACCAACCGACATGATCGGGCAGCCGGAGACGCTCCCAGCATTGGGCGGGTCGCACGGATGCCCGGCACCGGCTTGCCCCGAAGTTCCCGCCACAAGCGGAGAAACCGTGAGCATGATCAGGGCGGTGAGGGTCAAAAAGATCGCCGAAGGATCATCAAGATATGGTCTATAATACTCTCCGCGCTGGTATTCGGGATCTTGGGGATCGCCCAGTGGGTGTGGATCGCTTCCAAAACGAAGTCCGATGAGTCAATCGCCGGGCCACTCTTGGCTGATACCGTGAAAAAGGAGCCGTCGGCTTCTAAATTTCCCCCGCCATTGCAAGCCGACGCAATCGCCAAGGTGAAACAAGGACTCGGCATCCGCGATCCGGAAAAAATTCCGGAGTTCTTCCGGCTGGGAACCGCCAATCCACAAGAGATCGTGGATTTCCTTGGGAGTTTGGCCGCCAGGGACGGTGCGATCGACCGTCTGGGATGGCTCGGCAGCATGGACGCGAACGGGCTTCCGCTGGAAGGGGTGGTCGTCAACTTCAAGGGTTTGGACAAACCTCGCAACCGGCTGGCCCTGCTGACTCCGGACGAAGCGGGGAAATGGCAGATCGACTTCGACGCCTTTGCCCGCACGGTGAAACCCGGATGGCCCGAGCTGTTGGAAAAGAATTTGGAAGTCGCCCAAGTACGGGTCTATATCGCCAAGGACAGCTACTATAATGGTCCGTTTCGAGACGAGAAGCAATGGATTTGCTACGGGATCGCCTCGCCAGACACGGATAAGGTCCTGCTGGCCTATGCCAAGGTCGGTTCGCCACAAGCCACCGCCATGAATTGGATGTTTTCGAAGGATAACCGGATGATCCGGGCGATCTTGGAGATCCGGCGGGTGGCAGAAGGCGAACTCCGCCAGTTTGAAATTTCCAAGGTCCTGGCCGAGGATTGGGTAATGGGTGACGCGCCGTTTGACGAGGGGTTCAGGTAGTCTCGCGCCCCCCCCGTTTGAGTACTTGCATGCGCATGGAAAATTTTTCAAATTTCCCCGGCGTGATTGCGCCTAACGGTAAAAAATTGATTCAGGGCCGGATAACCCAAGGGATATAAATCCTAACGGCTGGCTGCAACTTTCATTCCCCCCATGAAAACCCGTGATGTCCAGAGAGGAATCGTCTCGCCCAATAACCGGGAAGACGGAAATTCGCTTAAACTCGGCCGGGTGGTGCGGATGCGCCACAGCGACCGGACCAGTCCAACCCAGCGGTTCCGCCGTGGCGCAGGCCACGACCATCCTTCCCGCAGGAAGGTGATTCCAATGTGGTCCGCTGTGCTCAGCGTGGTCACATTGATCATCATGGGACTGGCCGTATCGTTCTGGTTGCTGCCTTATCTTTCCCGGAAGCAGCCCGAAGAATCCTCGGGGCCCTTGATCAGCTACACCTCCCAAGCAATGGTGGTTTCCAAGTTTCCCTCGCCCAGCCGGGAGCAAACCCTGGACCTGGTGAAACTGGCGATTGCAAATCGGGATCCAAACCAATTGGAATCACTCTTCCGCATGGGCTCGGCAAATCGCACGGAGGTCTTGGATTTCCTCAAAACCTCGGACCAGCGCGATGGTCTCGTCGATCACTACGAGTGGCTCAGCAGCATGGATGTGGACGGTCTGCTGATGGAAGGCGTGCTGGTAGTTTACAAGGGCAAGGACAAACCCGTCGAACGGCTGGCCATTCTAACACCCGATGAGGCAGGCACCTGGAAATTGGATTTCGAGGCTTTCGCTCGTACGGTCAAGCCGTCATGGAATGACCTGTTGGAAAAGGGCGCGGACCAAGCGGTCGTGCGGGTCTTCGTCGGTAAGGATGTTTATTTCAACGGCCCGTTCAGCGATGACAAACAGTGGGTCTGTTACGGGATCGCCTCGCCCGATACTGACGTGGTGTTGCGTGGTTATTGCAAGGTGGGTTCGACTCTCGCGGCTTCGATGGACAGACTGTTTTCCGACGGGAAGAACCTAAGCCGGGCGACTGTGGAGATCCGCAGGGTGACTGAAGGCGAAGCCCGACAGTTTGAAATCGTCCGTTTGATGGCAACGGACTGGGTGGTGCCCGGGATGTCCAACGGAGAGAGTTGACACCCCGCCTTGGAGATTGCTGTCAATCAGTCTGCCAAGAGGCAGGTCGAGGCTAAGCACAAAGTCCGTCCGACAAACAGGGCGCTCTCTTGGGAATTGCGACGGTGAAATAAACCCCAGCCCCGGGATTGACGCATTGCCTTGATCCCGCTGAACTTCCGGCCCGCCGGAATGCGGGCTTTGCCATGGACTACACCGCGAAAATCGCCACCAACGTCGCTTCGATTCCCCGCTCGGGAATCCGCGACTTCTTCGAACTCGTGCAAGGCCGGGATGACGTCATCTCGCTTGGCGTCGGCGAGCCTGACTTCGTCACTCCATGGCACATCCGCGAAGCTGCCATCTACTCGCTCGAAAAAGGCCAGACGACCTACACCTCCAACCTCGGCCTGCTCTCGCTGCGCAAATCGATCGCCCGCTACGTAGAGGATTTCTTCCACGTGAACTACGATCCGGCGAAGGAAGTTCTGGTCACCGTCGGCGTTTCGGAAGCCATCGACATCGCTCTGCGCGCGCTGCTCAATCCCGGCGACGAGGTGATTTATCATGAACCCTGCTATGTTTCCTACAGCCCGAGCATTGTCATGGCACACGGCGTGGCGGTGCCGGTGGTGACGACCAAGGAGGACGAGTTTTCGCTCAAACCTGACAAGGTCGCAGCGGCGATCACCTCGAAGACACGGATCATTTTCATCAACTTTCCGACCAATCCGACCGGGGCCTGCGCGTCGCGCGAGGACCTCGAAGGAATCGCCAAACTCGCCATCGAGCACGACCTCATCGTGATGACCGATGAAATCTACAGTGAGCTTCGCTACGACGAAACCGAGCTGCACGTGTCCATCGCCTCGCTGCCGGGGATGAAGGAACGCACGATCCTGCTCCACGGATTTTCGAAAGCGTTCGCGATGACCGGCTTCCGGTTGGGTTATGCCTGCGCGCCGCAGCCGATCATCGAGGCGATGATGAAAATCCACCAATACTCGATGCTCTGCGCGCCGATCATGAGCCAGAACGCCGCCATCGAGGCGCTCGAACACGGCCAGCCCGCGATGATGGCGATGCGCAACAGCTACCACCAACGCCGCGATTTCCTGGTCAAGCGGCTCAATGAGATCGGCCTCGATTGCCACACGCCGGGCGGTGCTTTCTACGTCTTCCCGGACATCCGAAGCACCGGTCTGACGAGCAAGGAATTCGCGATGAATCTGTTGGAACAGGAAAGCGTCGCCTGCGTGCCGGGCAGCGCGTTCGGTGCTTCCGGCGAGGGCTTCCTGCGGTGCTGTTATGCCACCGCGTTCGACGACATCCGCACGGCGACCGACAAAATCGAGCGCTTTGTCGGCCGGCTCTGACGCGCATGACCGCCGGACCGTCACCACAAGAACCCGAGCGGCTCACCCGGGCGCACGTGATTCCATTCGTGGTGTTCATGGCGTTCATGATCCTGTTGCAGCTCATCGGCGGCTTGATCGAGTGGAAGCACCCGGACGCTCCTTGGTGGCGGCAGGACCCGGCGCAATTCATCTATCCGGTGCAGGCGCTCGTCACGCTGGGAGTCCTCGTTGGATACTGGCGGAGTTATACTTTCAACTGGTCGCTGAAATGGTCGCTGGCAGGCATCGTCTTCGGTGCGATTGGCATCGGCTTCTGGCTGTTGCCCACCGTGCTATATGAAACCTGGGGCATGACAGGAAAGGCCGAGGGAGTTCTCAAGCATCTCGGTTTCGCGGAGCGCAAGGACGGCTTCGATCCCGGATTGTTCCAGAATCCGGTCGCCTACTGGACGTCACTGATCTTCCGCTTCTTACGGGCGGCGGTGGTTGTCGCGCTGGTCGAGGAGATCTTCTGGCGCGGTTTCCTAATGCGCTTTGTTTGTGATTGGGAAGGGGACTATTGGAAGCAACCGTTCGGCCGTGCCCGCTGGCTTTCCTACGGCATCGTCACCGGCCTGTTCATGGCCGCTCACGCGCCGGTCGATTATGCCGGGGCCTTCGTTTACGGCAGTCTGACGTATCTCCTCTGTGTCTGGAGCAAAAACCTCGGGGCCTGTGTCGTCATGCATGCCACCGCCAATTTTCTCATGGGACTCTACATCATGCGGACCGGCAACTACGGGCTGTGGTGATCGAGGTATCGAGCTTGAAACTTTCCCTGCCGCCCTGAAACTCGGACCATGCGACTCCTGATTCTCCTGGCCCCGCTTCTCGCCTTGGCTAGCGCCCGGGCGGACAATGCCGCGCTTGATGCCTGGCTCAAGCGCCAGGCATCCATCTCCTCGCTTGAGGCGGGGTTCACCCAGGAACGCAAGCTGCCTGCCTTGAAAAATCCGGTGACCACGCAAGGTCGTTTGTCATTTGCGAAGCCCGACAAGATCCGTTGGCAACTCGGCGAACCGCTTGAAACGCTTGCTGTGTCAGATGGCAAAACCCTCATCTTGATCGAAGCCGCCAGCAGAACCGCCCGCAAGACTGATGTGAGCTCACCGCAGGCCGCCCGGTTTTCCCTTCTTTCCGGACAGGCGTTCCAAACGCCGGAAAGTTTCCATCAAGCGTTTGAAATTGTCGAATCGCGAGTGACCTCTGGTATTGATCAATACACGCTCAAGCCAAAGGATCGCCGACTCCGCACCCAGATTCCGTGGGTATTTCTGGATATTGATCCTGTAAAGAACGAGTTGCGCGCGATGGAACTGGAGTTTCAGGATGGATCGCGGCTGCGCACCGTATTCAGCAACGTTCGTTTCAATCTCAAATTGGATGATGCGCTCTTCACGCCGGACCTGAGCGGTTACGAGATGAAATAGCCGTGTTCAAGGTCACGGACGATCGGTCGGTTCTTCGGTCACGATTAGCGAAGATGGGCCTGCGGGAGCATTGCCCAGACCCGGAATCACCCGGCGGACAAGCTTCGTCAGTCCGGATTCGGAAGCGTTCGAGTCCGCCTCGCCTTGGCGGAGGGCATTTTCCCAAGCCGGGGCAAATCCGGGCGCTTGTTCGCGCATGGTGCGGATGGCGATTTCGTGGATCTGCAGCAACCGCTGCTCGGCGCGGCCGGGTTTTTGCGCTAGGAATATGCTTTCGGCATTAAGGCCGGTGAAAGAGCCAGTGGCCGGACCTGAGGCGGGGAAAAGGGAGGTGTTTGCGAGATGGGATATCCAAGTGATGCCAATTTTTCGATTTCCCTCCGCCGCCAACGCTTTGGTCGGCTCTAGCAGTGCACCGGTAGCATCCAAGCCTTCCGCAGTAAGGCGCTCAGCGGGGCTTCGCAAAAGTGCTGAAATCAAAATGACTTGTTCTCGGGTGTCCGCACTTGTACCGCCTCACACCACTTAGTTCCGGTCCCGAATGACAAATCGTTGATTTTGTTCCATGGGTGACACATTTTCCAAGGTTTACGCGCGGATCGATCCGTAGCCGACATTCTTCGGTCAGCAGGTCACCAATTTCTTCAATCCATAACGTGAATTCTCCCTTGGTAATTTCGAACCGATCCTGTGGTCGGCGGAAAATGGCTGTGTTAATTTGGATTCTGGTGTCAGCCTTTGTGGCTCTGGGACCACTCGCTCTTTCCCAAACGCCCGTCAAACCATTGAGCGTTGCGGAAGTTCTCGCCCTTCCTGATACCGCCGGACAAGCACGCATTCCGGTGCGCGTACGCGGTGTGCTGACCTACTACGAGCCCGGGCATCGCATGGGGTTTCTGCAGGACGAAACGGATGCGATCTACATCCACGTCATCAGCAACCAGGATGTCGCCGCAGGCGATTTCGTCGAGGTCCAAGGATTCGTGGACCCTGGATTGAAAGGCCGCAACATCATGGGTCCGGATTTCCAAAGCAATCCGGTGATCCGCCGCATCAGTCGCGGGACCTTCCCCGAGCCCTTCATACTGCGCTCGCTCGAAAGACTGGAAAAGGAATGGGGCGCGCGTTGGATGCAGGCGGAACTGCAGATCGCCGACGTGTCCTTGGAGGGTGACCGGGCACGCCTGCGCATCGCCGGGCATCCCGATCTCATGGTCTATATCAGCGGCATCACCCGCCCCTCGCTGCTCCCCGGGCACTTGCGCGGGTTGCGGGTGAAGGCTCACGGAGTCTTGGCGGACGCGGCGGTTTCGACCAATCCTCTGGTGATGCAGCGGCGGATTCTGGTGCCGGGGCTGCCTCATGTCACGATCCCCAAGGAGGAGATCGACCGCTTTTTCTCCGGCCCCGAAGCGACTCTGGCGGATCTCAAATGGCTATCCACTTCGGAGCGTGGATCAGAACGGACGAAAGTCCGCGGCGTGGTGACATGGATCAAGCCTGGCGAGGGGTTTTTCATTCAGAGGGGCACGGTCTCCGCGTGGGTGCAATGCTCGGAACCGACACTGCCCGCCCTCTCGCAGCGTGTGATCTGCGCGGGGACTCCGTCAAACTATCAGGGAGTGGGGATCTTGAGAAACGCGATGTGGACCGAGTGCCTGACGGAACTTGCCGATATCGATCCGATAGGGATCGAGGCTGTGGATTTTGCGCATGAATCCAACCACGGGCGCCTCGTCAGAGTCCGTGGAAAACTCGTCGAAATCCTGCGCAGCCCCACCGAAAGCCTGATGATCCTGGAAGTCGGCAAAGAGGTGGTTTTCTCGCATTTCCGTTCTAGCAAGTCCCTGCCTGTTCCCGAGCGCGGCAGCATGATTTCCACGACCGGGATTTTCCTGAACCGGCCCTCGCCCATTTCCGAATTCGCTGACTCACCAGAATCATTCCACCTCTTGCCGAGGACATCCGAAGACATGCGAATCCTCGCGGCACCCTCATTCTGGAATCTCAAGCGGGTGGTGATCGCGCTATGCGCAGTGCTGGCCGCGACCCTCCTCACGATGGCGTGGGTGCTTGCCTTGCGGCGCAAGGTCAGGAAACAAGCGGGAATCATTCGAAAGACCGTCGCCAAGCAGGCCGTGGAGGAGGAACGGGTGAGGATCGCCCGCGAGTGGCACGACACGTTCGAACAGCACTTTGCCGGACTCACCATGCTGATGGATGCGGCGGCCACGACGATACCCGGCAACTCCCCAGCCGGTGGCATGTTGGAACGGGCGGCCCGCATGGCGGATCACAGCCGCTCGGAGGCGAGGCAGGCGGTTTGGGATCTGCGCGACCCTCAACATGGCGGAAACAAGCCCTTCGTCGCCGAACTGGAAGAAACCATCAGGCACGCGTGGCCCGAGGATGCCGCATGCCGCATTCACTTCCGGTCCAAGGAAACCAAGATGAAACTACCCCGCCCCGTCGCCTTGCAATTGTTCAGGATCGCCAGCGAGGCGGTCACCAACGCCTTCAAACATTCTGCTTGCGATGAAGTCACCGTTTCATGGAATGACGACGGAGATTCGTGGACCCTTGCCATTCAAGACGATGGAAATGGAATGCCAATCAAGGCTGTCGAACACGCTTCAGTGAACGGCCACTTCGGGCTGCTGGGCATGCGCGAGCGCGCTCTCCGTCTACAAGCATCCCTGCAAATTCTCTCTCCCCCCGCGTCTGGTATCCGGGGAACACTCATTCGCCTCATTCTCCCGAAATCCACCTCCAAGCCGTGAATTCCATCCGCATTCTTCTCGTGGACGACCATTATGTCGTCCGTCTTGGTCTCGCCGCCTCTATCAACATCGAGAAGAATCTCGAAGTCGTCGCCGAGGCTGAATCCGGTGCGGAAGTCGTGGAACTCTACCGCACCAACCGGCCGGACCTCGTCATCATGGACTGGAAGCTTCCCGATGCCACCGGTGGCGAGGTGATCCGGGATCTCTGCAAGTCGTTTCCTGAAGCTCGCGTGCTGGTGCTTTCCGCCTTCGAGTCTGAGGAAACCGTTTTCCAGGCAGTGCACTCCGGTGCGATCGGATATGTCCCGAAGTCATCGAGAAGGCCGGAACTCATCCAGGCGATCAACGCTGCGGGAAACGGTGAATCCGCGTTTCCCCCGGCGATCGCGGCGAAGCTTGCGGCACGTCTGCGCCGCCCGGACCTGACGCCGAGGGAGCTCGAGGTCGTCTCCCAACTCGTCAAGGGCAACTCCAATAAGGAGATCGGCGCGTTGCTCAACATCAGCGACAACACGGTGAAGCTGCACATCACCCACATCATGCAGAAACTCCGTGCCAAGGACCGAACCCATGTCGCCAGTCTCGCATTGCAGCTCGGCATCGTGGACCACCACGCGCCAGGTAGCTGATGCCACGCGAGCCGCACGGTCGTTACCTTCATTTGCGCGGCGTTGGTGAGAATTCGCTCGTGTGGGAAAGACCGGTTAGGAGTGACCCACATGAATCGACCATCTGGCTTTCTTCTGGCTCCAACATGGAATGGGCCCGGATGGCCGCGTCCTCTCGCTTCGGAGAACTCCATTCCCGCCATGTCCGAAGCATCACCCATTCCGGTAGGCTCCGCTTAGTCCGAATGCCGGAGTGACGAAACCCGACTCATCCGCATCATCACGTCCTGAATGAAAGTCAGGCAGCTCTCTATCACCTGAACATCCTCCACGATGTTAGGTTTGCCCGGAGCAGCTTTCATCCACCTCTGCCGCCATTGATCTCAGTCTCCTAACAAAACTCCAAGCTTATGAAAAATCCACAAAAATCCAAGGCCTTGAAGGCGCTCCAAGCGGGCCTTCTCGCGTCCACACTCCTCGCCGCGCCGGCCTTCGGCGCCAGACTCGCTTACGAAGGCTTCGATTATGCCGAAGCGGATGGAACGTCCATCGTCGGCCTGAACGGGGGAACCGGGTGGGATGAGCCCTTCCCGGCCGTAAGCGGCACGATCGCTCTTCAGCCTGGGCTCAGTTTTACCGGTATCACCACCGTCGGCAAGGCGATGCGCTGGAATCCCAACGCGAACACCGGGCAAGGCCGCGACTGGCAGCTTAACCCAACCGCAGCTCCGGCCAATGGAACGTATTGGTTCTCGGTCATCGTGAACGCGAACCAGTCTTCCCAGGGCAACTTCAATTGGATGTATTCCACCAAATCCACCAACGGCCAGAATGGCGTTGGCGTCCGGACGTCAAACACCGGCGGAGCCCTGAACTTCAAACCGGTCAATCCAAACATTGATGGGGCCGCGTCGATGCAAGCGGGGACCGGAACTGTCGGAACTCCTACGTTCATCGTGGGGCGCCTCAATCTAACCGTTGGGAGCGACTCGGCCTTCCGGATTTGGGTCAATCCCTCCACGGATCCCAACACGATCCCGGGTGATGGCGATTCCAACAGCTCGCAAACCACCGTCTCCGCCGCGGATACGGCCACGCTCCGTGCCTCAATTGCAGGGCGTGCTTTCGGCACGTCTCCCGGCTACGTCGAATACGACGAAATCCGGATCGCCACTTCGTTCTCACAGGTTCTCCCACCGCAACCCGGCGTCGCCGAGTTCGAGATGGATCCTCTTCAGGCAATAGAGAATCAGAACCTCACCTTCAACTGGAGCAACCTGCCACCTGCCAGCAACCCGACGCTCAACGGATCATCTGTCACCATCGATGGCTCGGGAGCTGGAACCACCACTCTGTCTGCTCCAGCGGTCAACACCACCTACACACTTGCATGGACCGGCGTGGGTAGCCCGCTCACCCAGGACTTCACCGCCATCGCGCCATCCTTCACCTTTTCACCAGCGAGCGGCTATCTAGGCGACACACTCCCGCTCAACTGGCGCATCCCCGTAGGCTCTACCGGGGCCACCCTGAACCCTGGAGCCGTGGACCTCACCTCGTTCACCAGCGCCACCACGGGTGCCGGTTCCACCACCATCGCCGCTCCGTCCTCCAACACGAACTATACGCTGAGCTACACATTCGGTGGAAACCCCTTCACGCTGAACAAGGACTTCACGCTTCTCCCCTCGTTTTTAGCAGTGATCCCCGCGCAGGCCATCTCGGGACAAACGCCACTCGCCCTAACCTGGCGCATCCCCCCATCATGGGATGAAAACACGACTGCTGCCAACACGGTGATCCTCCGCTACGGAAGCCCGCAGAGTTTCATCGATGATACCTACTTTGAGCAGGATCTCACGCTCAACACCGACCCCGCCACCGGCGCGGGATCCCACCCGAAGTCCTCATTGTTCGACTCGGCCATCATCCCGGCGGCAGGTGAAACGGAATATCGCATCGTCTATAATATCGCGGAGACCCCGCAGACCCTGACGGATACGATCACCCTCCAGCCGCTGGTCATCCAGATCGACGACTTCCAAAACGCCGCATCATTCGTCACAATCAACAATGCACCTCTTGCGGACGGCGTGCTCGCTTATCTGGATCGCGGTCACGTTTGGGCCGAGGTTCCTTCCATCCTTGAGGGTGCTCAGTTCGTGAAACTCAGCCAGGCGGACAAAACCACTGCGGCTGGAGACCCGCCGCCCCATTTCAACATCACCTTCACGGCCGTCGAAGACGCAACGTTCTTCCTCTTCCTGGACAACCGCATTGGTGACGAAAACGCCAGCAACCCGCCCACCCTTGGTGGCGGCGTGATGGATTGGGTGCTTACCTCAGGTTTCGTCGATACCGGCCTCGATATCGGCCTTGATGAGAACCCGGTTGCCGGTGTGGTCGATGTGAACGCCTCATACAGCGTGTTCTTCCGTCAGGTGGCGGCTGCCGAGCAGTTTACCTTCCAGGAGCAGAACAACGGAGCGGCCCGCAACATGTATGGTATCGCCGCAGTGGCTCCGCAGATCACTCCGGTCGCCTTCAGTGCCAGCCCCCTGTCCATCAACGAGGGTGCCAGCACCACGCTGCAATGGACCGTGCCCGTCGGTGCCACCGCCAGCATCGACCAAGGCGTCGGTCCCGTCTCCGTGGATGGAGTGGGTGTGGGCAGCGTCAGCGTCAGTCCGACCACCACCACCACCTACACTCTCACCTATGTCGTGGGTGCGAATCCTCAGGTCAGCCTGGCCCCGGTCACCGTGACGGTCATACCTTCTCCCGTGACCAACGAGCCCTTCATCATCACGTCCATCAGTGTCGCCGCCAATGGCGACGTCACCTTCTCATGGCCGGCTCCCGCCGGTGTGACTGATCCGTTGCTCCTCACAGATGTCATCGAGCGTTCCACCACGCTGGAAGTTGCTTCCTGGTCCGTGGTTCCCACCGCCGGTGCGACCATCACCGCCGGTGTGGTGACCTTCACCGACACCGATCCGCCAGCCGGAGGCAAGGCATTTTACCGCATCAAGCGCACGAACTGATGTGACTCATTCCAACCGGCGGTCTCGAGTCTCAATGGGGTGGCCCCTAGTCCCTGATTGATTCAGTAGCTCCGCATCTCTCGGCGCTGTGGATCGTAAGATTCACGGCGTCGTCTTTTCCCCCGATCTCGCTCACATGCACCCCCAGGTATATCATTCCGCCTTCACTCTGTTTTCCGCTGGAACCCTGCGGATGAATCTTGCTGTTGCCTGTGCACTTGCATTGGTCGTGCCCGTCAAAGGCGGAACTCGAGTCGACCCGATGGTGCCACTATTCCACAAATGGCAGATGGCTTCGGCTCCCGCGCTCGTGGACAAAGTCGCGGATCTCGGACATGATCGCGTCCAGTTCTGCATCGCCCTGCAGGCGGAGCTCGAGCAAGGCAATCAGGTCAAATCCATCGGACTCTACCGGGACTCGAAGCCGCCGGGCGGACCTAACGCTTACTTCCCCATCGATTCGGAAATCCGCAGCGAACTCACCGGCTATCTAACCGCATGCTTTGGCAGGGCGATGGAGCGAAGAATGGAAATTGCCGTACTGCTGCATCTCAATTCTACCGGGGGCATCCAGGAATGGCGAAACCACTTCGTTTTCGACCCCCTCGCTCTCCTTGCCGGCGTTTCCTATCAGGACGGCTATTTCCTTACGGTCATTGAAGCCCTGGAAGCCGTCTTACCGCCCGATCATCCGGTCGAGATCTCCGTGCAGGGCGAAATGGGTGCCTCAGTCTTCCTCTATCCGGAATCATGGCGGAAACTCATCGAAGCCGCCAAGTCCCGCGGCAAACTCCGCAACGCACGTTTCGGCATCAGCCTCAACTACCAAGGCATCGCCGGAAAAGCGTCAACCGCCGCCATCGACACGGAGGCGATGAAGCGGCTGTGGTCCGCCTGCGATTTTATTGGTATCTCGATGTATCAAGCCGTGAGCGATCCCACGCAGGTAAGCGATTTCGATCTCGCTGTCGGGCTCTTTGCCGGAGAATTTCACGGGCTAGGATGTCCATTGCCGACCAGCAAGCCATTCCATTTCGTGGAGGTCGGCATCGGTGGCGGCGGTTTGTCCCCCAGGGGCTGGCAACCCAGCATTCCTGCGGAAAATCCCGCCGACGCCGCTCGCGCGCCCTATCTTGGCAGCCCCGATCCATCCAAAGCCAACCCCTGGTCCGACCCCTCTCTCCGCGACCTACGTGCCAGTTTCTACAAAGGCCTCTGCAGCTATTTGGCGGAAACCCGCGAGCGCCATCCGGTGAAGCGCGCCTATCTCTGGAACTTCGGATCATGGGATCCGCTTGGTCTTGAGGAAGCACGCTTTGCCGACCCGGAAATCATCCGCTTGATCAACACCCATAATCAAGATGTCGGTCAAGTGAGCCGCTAACGCCCGCCAATTGCTGGCCTCCAACTCCAACAATCTCGCATCCATGCCCATCCATTCCGTCGGCACATCGGCCCTGCTCGCCACAGCCGCGTCCGCCGCATCATCTCCAACTGCGACATCCGTCTCACCGTTTCCAAAGATCATTTTTGCCTGATCTATGCGCGAATGGGGTCACGCCTCTCGGCTTCAAATTTCGCCTTCCAAAGCAAACGAAGCACCAAAATTCTTTCATGCCGGATCACCCTCACCGGTAAACTACGGCGGCCTCAACACAAGAGATCGATTGTTCGGAAAAACACTCAGCACCGCGTGCGGCGATCAAGGACGATCCGTCTGGTCCTCGGTCACAATCAACGACGATTGGCCTGCTGGACCATTGCCCAGACCCGGAATCACCCGGCGGACAAGCTTCGTCAGTCCGGATTCTGAAGCGTTCAAGTCCGCCTCGCCTTGGCGGAGCGCTTTTTCCCAAGCCGGGGCAAATCCGGGCGCTTGCTCGCGCATGGTGCGGATCGCGATTTCGTGGATCTGCAGCAACCGCTGCTCGGCGCGGCCGGGTTTTTGTTGGAGCGCGGCGTTGTTGACCCGCAGCGTTTCGTTCTGTTTACGCAGTGATTCCAGCTCGGCCTGCAGCGATTCGTTGCCACTGGCGTTGATCTTGAGCTGGGTGTTGAGGTGGCTCTGGAGGATTTTCATTTCATCTTCCACCCGCTTGAGGTCGCGGGCGACGGTGCGGCGGGCGGTGAATCCGGATTTCCAGATGAAGGCAGCGATCAGCAGGCCTAGCAGCAGGCCCCAAGTGAAAGGATTTTGAATGATTTGGGTGAAGAGGTCCATGGGGGCTAAATAGGTGGGAAGGTGTCAGCGGGATTTGGCCGGTGCAACCGCCGGTTTTTCAGCAACGGCCGCAGGCCCGTTGGCCTTGAGCGCGGTTAGGATTTCCGGAGTGAGGTCGGGAGCGCTTTTGCTGAAAATTACGAATGACACGCCGGTGTTGGTGTGGCCGGAGCTGTCGAAAACGGTATCGTAGCCCCGCTCCTTGGCCACTTGCTGGGAGACTTGGGCGATCCGGTTGAGTGAGTCCCGCATTCCGGTGACCATTTTGCGATTGATCGCCTTTTCCTGCTCCGACTTGAAGCTTTCGAAGGTCTGCTGGAGCGCCTGGGCTTCCTGGCGCTTGATTTCATAAGTCCGGGCGAGCGTGCGGTTGGTCGCCTCGTCGAGCGGGTTGCTCTTGTCGGCGAGCTGGGCCTGCAAAGATTGGAGCTCGCCGATGATCTTGCGGAGGCTCTCGGCCCGTTGGTCCCTCATGATGTCATCGCGCTCCTTCTTGAGCTGTTGCTGAAGGGCCGCCGTGGAAGGCAGGTCGCTGTAGATGTCCTTGATCCGGACCAGGGCAAATCGGGGCGCTGCCGCCGCGGTCGCGACCGAGGCCAAAAGAATCATCGGGATGGCTTGAAGGCAATTCATGCTTGGTGTGGCAGCATGAAAGGGCAGGGCACCCATATCGTCAAGGTTCGCCAATGTCCTCGTTCCAAAGTTCCGGTCGGTCCGCGATGAAGTTCGCCATGATTTCGATGCATTCCGGCGAGTTGACGACCTCCAGCTCGACTCCGCAGGATTTCAAATGGGCCTCGTCTCCCAGAAAAGTCTGGTTTTCCCCGATCACGACCTTGGGAATCCCGTAAAGCAGGATCGCCCCGCTGCACATCGGGCAGGGCGATAGCGTGGTATAAATGACGCACTCGCGATAAACCGAGGCACTCTGACGCCCGGCGTTTTCCAAGGCATCCATTTCCCCGTGCAGGGTCGTGCTGCCTTTCTGAACGCGCCGGTTGTGGCCGCGGCCGATGATTTTCCCGTCGTGAACGATCACGCTGCCGATGGGTATGCCGCCCTCGGCAAGCCCTTGCCGCGCCTCCTCAAGTGCTGCTTGCATGAATGGATCCATGCGATTGAATATGCAGATGTCAGGCCGATCCGTCGAATAATCGTGCGGATCGGCACGGAAATTGCCTAGCTTTCGTTCCCACCCATTAAATTCATGCCCAAAGTTCGCCTTGCTGGAACCGTTCGCGGTGAAAAAGACCCCAACCGTGAAGTCCGCGCCCGTCTCCTTTACAGCCTCTTCAGCAAAGGCTGGGATATCTACAATTCCAACGGCGACCAGCGCATTTCCCTGTCGAACATCGAAAAGAAGATCATCGAGTCCGACGCCTTCGTTTTCACTCCCGGGGCCACGCTTGAGGACTTGTTCAAGGCCGTTTCCGTCTTCGTCGGCTACCAGACGCTCGATGTGAACCTTTCGGGCAAGCCGACCGTGCTGCTCAATTCCGACGGCTCTTGGAACCGCCTTTTCGCCCTGCTCACCCACTTGAACGGCCTCGGCACGGTGAAGCAAAACCACCGGGACTACCTCCTTCTCGCCGAGTCGCCCGAGGAGGTGCTTGAGCTTTTGGAAACCAGCCGCCGTGAGGGAATCCCGAGCGTGGGCCGCGAAAAAATCGGGACGAGCACCGTGGGTTCCTTCGACACCCCGCTTCCCGATGATCACGAAGGCAGCGTCTGCGTTTTTTGCTCAGCCTCCATCGAGGATCCGGCCTACTTGGGCGACGGTTACGAGTTCGGCAAACAGCTCGCGCAAAACAATCTCGGTTGCGTCTCCGGTGCCGGCAGTTCCGGCATCATGGGCGAAGTCGTCCGCGGCTCGGTTGACGCCGGCGGCTGGACCGGTGGCTCGAATGTCCCGCACATCATCGAACTCGAAGGTCTTCCCGTCGGACTCTCCAGCTTCTGGCTCAAGCCTGACATCTACACCCGTATGGAAATCATGATCCAGCATTCCGATGCCTTCGTGATTTTTCCCGGCGGCTCCGGCACCGTGCAGGAAATGCTCGCGCTGATGATTTTCAAACATCAAGGCCACCCCTCGATGGCCGGCAAACCGGTGATCATCTTCAACCGCAAGGACGCCACTGGCCGCCACTTCTGGACCCCGCTCATCGAAATGCTCGGCACTTGGTGCTACGACGGCGAGTTCGTCGTGGTGGACGAACTCTGCGAACTGATTCCCACCGTTCAAAAACTCATCGTCCCGTCCAAGACCGCCGTCGCGTAGAATCCGCTTCCGCTGCTTGCCACGCGGGCCAATGCGCCGATAGGCTGTCGCATCGTGAACGTTGGAATCCTCGTAAATCCGCACAAGACTGGCTCGCTTCCCACCCTTCACGCCCTCCGTGCCGCCCTGAAATCCCACGGTTGCGCCGCCGTGCTGGATGTGGACACCGCGCTTCTCGCAGGTGAAACCGGCGGCATTCCGGCTTCCGAATTTTCCAAACACGTGGACATCACCGCGGTGCTCGGCGGCGATGGCACCATGCTGCACGCGCTGTCGAAGCTCGGCAGTTTTGAAAAACCCGTCGCCGGAATCAACATCGGCACCCTCGGGTTTCTAACGAGTTGTACCGACGACGAACTCGACGTTTTCGCCGCCGTCATCGCCGACGGACGCTTCACCACCAGTGTCCGGACTTTGCTAGAAGTAATCGTGCATCGCCTGGGGAAACCGCCCGAATCCTTCATCGCCCTGAACGAGGTCACCCTCGCCCGCGGCGATACCGGCCGCCTCGTTTCATTGCGCGCGCTCGTCAATGGCGAACTCCTGAACGACTACCGCGCCGACGGCTTGATCGTCGCCACGCCCACCGGTTCCACCGCCTACTCTCTATCAGCCGGAGGCCCGCTCATCGCGCCCGGTGCCGCGGTGTTCGTCATCACTCCCATTTGTCCTCACAGCCTCAGCCAGCGCTCGCTCATTCTATCCGACGATTCCACCGTCGAACTCTCTTCCGAGGACCCCGACAGCGGCCCGATGATCTTCACCGTTGATGGGCGCGACAGCACGCACATCGAACCGGGCGATCATCTTGAAGTTAAAAAGGCCGCCAGTTCCTTCCACCTGCTCCGCCTCGAAGGCCGCTCGTTCTACGGCGCGCTTCGCCAGAAACTCCACTGGCAGGGCGTCTAACCGAGCGTATTTGACAACGCCGCTATCAATCGCTTCCGCAACGGCACCGCCTTCTCCGCCAGCCGCCGTTGCTCCACTTCATAAATCCTGCGCCCTTCCGCCGTCTCGATGCGCACCGGCGCGCGGCCCCAGGCCGTTAGGTCGTAGGGACTCGCCCGCATATCCAGGTCCCGCAGTTCCGCCGCCAGCTCGAAGCAATCCAACAGCAGCTCCGAGCCGATCCATGGCATCGACTTCGCCGCCCACTTGTAGAGGTCCATATTGGCATGCACGCAGCCCGGCTGTTCCAGCGCGACCCTGCTCTCCAGCGTCGGCTGCAAACGGTTCATCGGCCGCGCCTCGCTGGCGAAAAACCGGAACGCATCATGATGCGAGCAACAAATCGCCCGCGACTCCACCAGCGCGTCGATCTCCGCCTGCGGCAAACGCAGCGGCGTCGTCTTCTCATGCCGAACCTCCCTGCCTCGATAGACCATCGCCCACTCATGCAACCCGTGACAGGCGAAGTTCGGCACCCGGTCCCGCGTCTCCGCTAACAACTCGCGGATCCATCCCAGGCGCTCCCGTTCCTTGCCCGTCAGCCGCGCGGGATCGGCGAACAGAAATCCCTCCGCCACCGAGTAACAACGTCCGGCAAACGGAGCCGGCGGGACAGGACACTCCGCCGTCGCCCGCCACTCCAAGGCCACTCCGGATCCCGGCTGCCAACATTCCAACAACGCGAACGGATACGGGTAATACTGGAACAAAAAGTCCTCCACCGGATGCGGCACCCCGCCATCCCGCCGCTTCCGTGCAGCCAAGGTATGTTGCTCCGCCCGCGCCCGGTGACGGCCCGCATGATCCTCCCATTCGAGGGAGGAAATGGAAGTCATCGTCTGGCAGGAATTCATCGCGCTGCAAGAAAAGCATGAACTGCAAACAAAGGCAAAATTTCCCTGGGAGCTTCCCAGTTGGAGGTCTTGACTCGATACACCAAAAGACAAAAGAGCGCCGTTGGGAACCCTTGGCGATCAATTGTCCGGGTCGCTTTCCAAGGCTGGGGATGAAGTGACCCGTTGGAAAGGGGGAATGTTTCCATCAGCCCGGCTGCGGGAGATAGAGTCCTTTTTCCGCGATCCAGTCCGCCACGGCCGGGGCCAGCCATGGATGGGAAACCGCGCCGTTGGAAAGCGCGGTGCGGATCTCCGTGGCGGAGGCAGGGTTGTCGCCTCTAACAACGTGCAGCCGGTATCCGTCGCGGGGCTGCGGTGGTTCCCCACGGGCGAGGACGGCGAATTCGACGGATGCCGCAAGCTGTTCGGGGTGTTTCCAGCGGGGAAGGGCGTCCCATTGGTCGCCACCCATGATCCAGAACAAGCGGGTGCCGGGAAATCGCGCGGCCATCGCACCGGCGGTCTGATAGGAATAGGATGGCCCGGGCTGTTGGAGCTCGAAATCATCGACCACCGCCCACGGGGTGCCGGCGGTGGCGAGTCGGAGCATCTCGCACCGGTCCTCGCCGCTGGCGGGCGCGGTGCCGGGTTTGTGCGGAGAAATCCGGCAGGGCAGGAAACGGACTTCATCCAGGCCCAGCGCGTCCCGCGCCACGGTTGCCAGATGGAGGTGACCGAGGTGTACGGGATCGAAGGTTCCGCCGAAGAGGCCGATCTTGCGGGTGGCTGGCATGGGCGAAGGCATGGGATGTTAGTCCGTGACGACCTTGAGCCGGACGAGTTTGCGGGTGGTTAGATCAGTGGCCGGGAGGATCCGGACGGTGCGAAGTTCGGTGATGCCGTCGCCGGTGGGTTGGGAGGAGAATTCCTCAAGTCCGGTAGAGCTGTCGTTCCAAGAGGAAG
This sequence comes from Akkermansiaceae bacterium, assembly GCA_041739215.1. Taxonomy (GTDB): domain Bacteria; phylum Verrucomicrobiota; class Verrucomicrobiia; order Verrucomicrobiales; family Akkermansiaceae; genus Luteolibacter. The sequence continues at coordinate 18,694 of JBGSOI010000106.1, read as the reverse complement.
CGTCGGGCGAGGTTGCGGTTTCGACAAGGTAGTGGATACCGTCCCGCTGGACGCGTCGGCGGTGTTGGAATGTTAGATACTGCTTGCCATCGGTGGCGTTGATTTCCAAGGTTGCGGTCGGGAGTCCCGAAGAGTCGTGGAGGGACGGGTCGAGACCGAGGGCGTATTCCATGAGATTGGAGATGAGGTCGCCGTCCGGATCGCCGTAGGCCCCTTGAAGTGGATCATAAGTGCCGTTGTCCGCGGGATTGAGGCCGTGGCTGGTTTCCCATTCGTCGGGGAGCGAGTCGCCATCGGCGTCACTGGTGGCGGAACCGGTGTAGGTGGTGGTCCAATTCTCGACAATGGTGTTAGGGGGGGCTAGCAAGTCGCTGGCCGTGATGACGATGACGTTGTCTCCCGGGAGCAAAAGCAGCGGGGCGGCGGCCCAAGATCCGGATCCAATGTCAAACTGGACGGCCCCGCCATTCACCATGATCTGGCCGACGCCCGCTCCGGCATCGTTGGCGCTGCCATGTGGGAAGAGGATCGGGTTGGCGGTGGTAAGCGCGGTGCCGCGGACGAGCGCGGGCGGGCTCGCGTCCTGAGTAGAACTGACAACGTTGCTCCACGGGCTGGGAATCGGACCTCCGGGCGCATCCAGAAGGGTGCGGATCCGGTAGAGATAGGGCGTGCCGTCGTCGAGCGCGGGGAATGTGGTGCTGGTTCCGATGGTGGTTTCAGCAGCCGCGATGGACCTGAATTCCCAGTCGGTAGTGGCCTGGACTTCATATGAATCCGCGGCCGGGACGGCGCTCCAGGCGATGGTGTTCGAGGTGCCCGGAGTGAATGGTGGTTCCGCCACCGGGACCGGCGCGGGCAGTGAGATGGTCAGGGCGGCGGCCCGCGAGGTATTGCCGCGGTGGTTCGTGGTGTTGGTGAAGCTGATGGAGCCCGGATGATTTCCCGGATTGATCCCGGCGGTGCTGATGGTGGCCGTGACGGTTTCGCTGGCTCCCGCTGCGAGCGTGCCACCGCTGCTGGACAGGGAGAGCCAGGCGCCGGTCCGGCTGGTGGTCCAGTTGATGGTGGCATCGCCCGGATTGGTGATGACATAGGATTTGGATTCCGGAGTGACGGGGCTGCCTAACGGTCCGCTGGCAACGAAGTCCCCGGCGGGAGTGACTGCCATTTCGCCCGCCGGAACGATGGTCAGGGTGATGGTGCGGGAGGTGTTGCCAAGTCCGAAGGTGGTGTTGGAAAAAGCCAGCGAGGCGTTCTTGATGCCGGATGTCAGGCTGGCCGCGGTGGAGTTGAAAGTGGCGGTCACGGTGGTGGATCCGCCGGGTGCGAGGGTGCCGGCGGCGGGCGCGAGATCGAGCCAGGCGACGGATCTCGAAGCGGTCCAGTCGAGCGGCAGGCCGCCGGTGTTGGTCAAGGTGTAGGCGTGGCTAGCGGGCGCGAAGTTGCCTCCGCGCGGGCCGCTGGCGGTGGCGGTCGCGACGGGGGTGATGGCGAGGTTGCCGTTGTTGGTGACGGTTAGCGAGATCGGGATGCCGGATTGGGGCTGCGCGGGATCGTTGGAGCCGACGAAAATGGTGCGGGTGTGGCTTCCGACGGTTAGATTCGCGGCGCTGATGTTGAGGGTCACGTTCTGGACGCCACCCGCGGGGATGCTGCCGGAGGTCGTGGCGGCGGTGACCCATGCCGGGACGCTGACCGCATCGATGAACGCGGTCATGATGGCGAGGGTGGTGGTGTTGTCGATGTAGGTGCCGGAGCTGCCCGCGTAGAGCACCTCGTAAATGCGGGTGACACCGGTTAGGCCGGACACGCGGTGGTAGTCGTTGTTGGTGTCCGTGGAGGTCTCGTGGGTGGCGGTGCCGTTGTCCTCGATGATGACGAGGTGGTTCACCGAAGGGGTGGAAGTGTTATAAACCCGTTTGACGAAGCCGCGGTAGGTGGTGCCGTTGCGCACCAGCGAGAGGACGGTGGAATCGGTGGCACCGAAACCGTCGGCACCGAGTCCACCCGTGACCTCGAAGTAGGAAAGACCGGCAATGTTGGCGGCGAAGACCCACAGCCCGTCGTATTTGCGGGTGTAATACTGGCCTCCGGCACCCAGGATGGCGCTCGATGCGATGAAGTTGTCGGAATACGGAAGGGAGCTTCCCAAGTTGGTGTTGAGGATGTTGCCGGCGTCGTACATGTCGCCGCCGCCGTCGTTGATGCTGGTGCCAGTGACGCCGTCGGTGAATGGATAGCGATTCGGGATGAGCGCGCTGACGGTGGCGCTGTTGGAATTGAGGTTGGCGAGGGAATTGGCCAGGGTGACGACGGCGGCGGACTCGCCGAGACCTGCCAGGGAGCTGACGGTGCCGATGCTCCAGTTGAGGGTGCCGCCTCCGGTGTTGCGGATGGCGATACCGCGGGTGGTGGTGCTGCCTTGGTTGAGGGTGAGCGAAAGGGATGCCGGGGTGACGGTGATGGCCGGGGATTGCAGCACCTGGAAGGCATTGCTGGTGCCGGACACACCGCTGCCGGTCGCGGTGATCCTGACGTTGGTGTCGGCTGTCGGGCAGGTCACAATGCCGCTCCAGGAACCGGAGTTGAAGTTGACGCTGCCGGTCGTCGCGAGCGCCAGCGGGCCGGCGTCGCCTGTCGCGGTCAGCCTGGCCGGGCTGCTGAATGTCGAAATGGTGACGTTGTTGATGTCGCGGGCGTATACGGTGATGTTGAACGGGGTGCCGGACTGTTGGGGCGAGCTGATGGTCGGGAATCCGAAGTGGTGGATGTCGTTGTCATAGACATAAGCGTTGGAATAGGCGGTGGCGAAGGTGGCAGCCACCGCGCTGATGGTGACAGTCTGGGTGCCGTCGGTGGCGGTGTCGTCGATGGCGGTCGCCTGATAGCTGGCGCTGGTCTGGCCGGCGGGGATGGTGACGCTGGCAGGCACGGAGAGTTGCGCGGGATTCAATGACTCGAGGGCTACTATCAGGTCGCCGGGAAGAGTGCCGGAGATGGAAACCGAGCCGCTGGCGGACGTTCCTTCGTAAACCGAGTAAGGCGCGGAATGTGACAGGTTGCGCGCTTCGTTGTCCGTGACCTGGATCGTTAGAGACTCCTCGAACCAACCGCTGACAGCAGCGGTGACGGTGGCGAGTTGGGTGCCGTCGATCAAGGTGTCATTGACGACGGTGAGCGGGAAAAAGGCGACAGTTTGGCCCGGCTGGAAAACGACAGTGGCAGGCACCGTGATTTCGCTGGTGTCGCTGGAAGCGAGGTTCACCGTGAGCGTTGCCGACGACGCGGCTCCGAGGGTAAGGGTGCCGGTCTGTCCGGTTGCGCCTTCGGCCAGCGTGTTAGGCGCGGTTAGGAACAGCGGCAGGGTTTCGTTGTCGAGCACGTTGACCAGCGTGCTGCGCGGGGGCGAGGCGCCGATCGTGCCGGTGATGAAGACGGGGCGATTGCCATCGGAAATGTTGTCATCCGGCGTGGTGAGGACGAAGGTTGCGCTGGTTAGACCGGCCGGGACGGTGACGGAAGCGGGCACGGCCAGCTTTGCCGGCGCGCTGGAGGCGAGCGTGATGACGGTGTCGGCAACCGCGGCCGCGTCCAGCGTGACCGTCGCGTTCCCCGGCGGGTCGCCTTCCGTCACATGCGCTGGGGCGGTTAGAAAATAGCCCGAGATGGGGTTCGCGGTGATGAGAATGTCGTCGATGACAATGCCATCGCTGGTGAGGGAGGTGTCGTCGAATTGGTTGAAGCGGATCTTGAAAGCAGAGTTATAACCGATCCCGAGCGCGGCGATGGCGGCGTCCAGGTCCACCGTGAATTGGCCATAGGTGCTCGGCAGCGAGCGCAGGCCCTGGATTTCCCACCAGATGGATCCATTGGCGCTGATGGCGAGTCCATCGAAATCCGCGCCGCCTGTGAACGGGCTGGCGGGCGGGCCGGTCGCTTCGTCGCTGTAGCCGGCCGCCCAGAATTTGAGGACCACGCCGCTGCGTCCTGCTAGATTCGTGGTCAGCGTTGCCTCGTTTCGCGCGGCGCCGGTGGTGGTGTCCATCGCCAGGTGCCTGGTCCCACCGTGAGGGGAGAAAGAGGTGGTCACCTGGGTGCGGAATGACCCGGTGCCGGTCGATGCCCACCACGCGGGATTCAACGAACCGCTTTCAAAGTCCTCGGCAAAGATGGTCGTGCCACCGCTTGGATGCGTGGTAGGGGCTGCTACGTTGATGTTGTTGCTGGAGCCGGTAACGGTGCCTGCCTTGGCCTTGAGATTCAGGCCGTTTCCTGAAACCGGAACGGACACTTGGCCGGTCCAGACGCCGTTCACGAACGAGCTGCTGTGCTCGGGGCGGATCGACAGTTCCTTGGTCGTGCTGAAGCGGATGTCGGCCCGCTGATAGGAAATGTTAGGGTAGGGGGTCGAGCCGCTCCAGGTCAGCGGGTCGCCGTTCACGTTGTTGCTGGAAGCGTAAAGAGTCAGCGGGTTCGACGTTGAGCTTGCCTGCACATACGTGTAGGCGGAAGTGGTCGAGGACCGGTCCATGCTCACGTCCACCAGCAGGTTGCTCGTCCCGTTGTAATCGAATGGCGTGGAGAAGGTGTAGGTCACCCAGCCGGAGGCGGAGATCACCGGGCTCGCACGGTAGACGGTGGTCCAGCCGGAATTGTCCCACGTGCTGACGCTGCCGAGTGAGGTGAGCGGGGAGTGTTTAAGACGGATGGTCCAGTTGGTGAGCGCGAGGCTCGTGGGGACCGACGTCACGTTGAGGGCGAGGGCCGTGAGCCGGGCCTCGCCGGCCAGTTCGGCCGCGGTGTAGAGCAAGTCGCAGCGTGAGTCATGTTGGTAAGTGCTGATCGTGTTGGAACTGGTGGTGCTGCCGCTGCCGATGACAGGGTTAGCCGACGCGGCCAACACGAACAGCCTGGCAATACCGTTGAAGCCGGTGGCGGTCGCGCCGGAGGATTCCACTGCACGGACGGTGGCCGTGAACGGAGTGTCGAGCGTTTGCGATGCGGGAATCGCGTTCCATTCAAAGCGGTCGATCAATCCACCGACCAGGTCGAAGGGGTTGCTGGAACCGAGGTGTCCTGAACCGTCGTCGGCGGTGAGGACTACATTGGTGGCCAGCGCGTCGATCTGCACACTGCCCGACCAGATCCCGTTGATGAATGCGCCGCCGCTTTCCGGGCTAACAGCGAGTGGGCCGGAGTCGCTGGTGGCGCTCAGCAAAAATGCCGAGGTGCAGTCCCTGGCGACCGCGCCGTCGGCATGGCGCGCGGTGATGATAGCGGGCACCGGGCCGTTTTTCAGTTGCGGGCTGCCGATGGCTTCGAAAGTGAAATGGTGCGCTTCATTGTCCCGCACAGTGCCGGTGGCCTGGCCCGGATTGAAGGTCGCCGCGCTGGCGGTCACGGTGAATGGCTGGGGTCCATCGGCAAGTACGTCGTCCTGGGCGGTTAGATTGAAGGGTGCCGAACTTTGTCCCGCCGGAATGGTCACCGAGGCGGGAACCGTCATTTCGCTGGTGTCGCCGGATGACAGGGAAATCACCAGGGGCGAGGCTACGATGCCGCCAAGGCTGACGGTCCCGGTCCTCGGGGCGTCGGTTTCCCGGAACACCGGCGGGATCGAGAGCACGAGATCGCGGCTTTCATTGTCCTTCACGAGCAGGTCCGCGGCGGCCGGCGACCAACCCGGCGCGATGGCGGTTAGATGCACGGTTTGGTCGTCATCCACGACGGTGTCCTCAGGGATGGTGATCGTGAAACCCACCGAGGAAGCTCCCGCCGGGACGGTGACCGAAACCGGGACCATGGCGGCTGACGGCAGGTCCGAAGACAGCGCGATAACCACGGGGGCGAGAGATGCTTTGTCCAGAGACACCGAACCGCTGATGATCCCGGCGTTTTCCGAAGCGGTGGCGGGCACGTTGAGGCCCAGGGTTCCGCCGTCGTTGTCGAGGACGTTCACGGCGGCCTCGATCGCGACATGGCCCGGGGCCTCGGCTGTTAGAATTACATCCTTGGTTCCGTCCACGAACGGATCCTCGGCGACCCCAAGGAAAACGACGGCCGAGGTCTGTCCCGCGGTAATGGTTACTGATTCAGGGACGGAAATCTTGGACGGTGACCGTGAAGCGAATTTAACTGTTAGGTCGGCTTGCGCGGGAGCCTGCAGGCTGATCGAACCGCTGACGGTGCCCGCCCCCTCGGTGACTTGCGGCGGCAGCGCGAACGCCAGGTCGCTGGCCGCCGCACTGGCGGTCACGAGGATGTCGTCAATGACGATTCCGTCGGTGGATAGAGGAAAGTCATCATATTGATTGAAGCGGATTTTGAAATCCGGGCCATAACTGATCCCGCGCGCGGCGATGGCCGCGTCCAGATCGACGGTGAATTGGGTGTGGGTGCTGGAAAGGGACCGCAAGCCTTGGACTTCCCACCAGGTGGAGCCGTCGGCACTGATCGCCACGCCGTCGAAATCCGCGCCGCCGAAGAAGGGGCTGGCGGGCGGGCCGTTAGGCTCATCGGAATAACCGGCCGCCCAGAATTTCAGGACGACCCCGGAGTGGCCGTCGAGGTTGAGGGTGAGAGTCGCCTCGTTGCGAGCGAAGCCGGAGGTCGAGTCCATCGCCAAGTGATTGGTGCCGCCGTGCGGTGAGTAGGACGAGGTGACCTGGGTGCGGAAATTTCCCGTGCCGGTCGAAGCCCATCGGGCGGGATTCAGCGTGGCGGTCTCGAAGTCTTCGGTGAGAATCGCGCCGGATGACAACCGCGGCTGGATGACCGCGAAGGGATTGGAGTCTGCGGTTAGAGTGTCCGCAGTTGCACGCAGTACGAGCGCAGGCGCGGCGAACGGGACACTGATCGCCCCCGTCCATTCTCCATCGGTGAAGCTGCCGGTGGTGGCCGGACTCACCGACTGGCCGGCGGGCGACGGCGGTGCGGCGAGCGCGACGGCATTGGCCAGCGCCCGGTCCATCCCGCTGCCGGGGGAATTGAAATCGGTTCCCACCAGCACCACCCGCCCGGCTCCGACGGTGCGGCTGATCACCACCGCTTCACCCGTCGTGGTTTGCAAGTCCACCGTGCCGGTGGTCGTCGTGTAGGTGTGCAGATTGGTTCCGGTGAACGGGACGGCAACCCCGGCGTTGATCGGCGTGTCCGCCACTTTGGTGATGGCTGACGAGCTTGGCGAGCTGACGGGCGTGACGGCCAGCAGTCCGCTGTTAGCCAGTATCAGGTGTTCGGAGGTGGTGTTGGAACAGGCGATCACCGTGCCGCCGGTGATGACGAAACTGTTCAGGACGGCCGCCCATTCCGTGCCGAGCGCGCCGAGGGTTGTCGGGCTGCCGGACTCCTGTTCGACGATGAGGAAAACGTTCTTGCCCGCGAGCTGGCTGGCCAGCGTGGCCGCGCTGGTGGTGGTCGTGGCCGACTCATGATAGTTGGAGAACCCGGCGGAAATCGCCTGCTTGGTCTTGGCATATTCGCCGCCGGTTGCGGTATCCGCATAGGCGGTCCACGAGAGGATTCCGACGCTGGCCTGGTTCACGGCGGCTAGGTTCACCGGGCCGGTGAACGATGGTAACGGGTTGCCCGCGGCGTCCTCGGCACGGACGGTCGCTTGGAATGGGGCATCGACCGCCTGCGGCGGCGGGATGGCGCTCCAGGTGAAGTGATCAAGCTCGCCGGTGACGACATCGAAGGCATTGCTGGTGCCGGCATGGCCGCCACCATTCTGGGCGGTTAGAGTGACGTCCGTGCCGTAGGCCGCGAATGCGAGGTTCACCGTTAGCAGGCCGTTAGTGAAGCCTCCGGCCGAGGGCGGGGTCACCGGGACGCTGGCCAGCGAACCGTCCGCAGCGCTGAAGTTGAGCGTCTGGGCAAAGTTCGTGATGGTCACCCCGTTGATGTCCCGGGCGGTGATGCTCACGGCGACCGGACCATTGCGCAGGACCGGGCCGGTGATCGGCGCGATGGTAAAATTGTGCGCATCGTTGTCCTCCACGCTGCCGGTCACCGTGGCGTCGGGAAAGCCCGCGGCGGTTGCAGTTAGAGTGACCGGCTGCGCGCCGTCGGCCATGGCGTCATCCACGATGGTGAGAGGGATGAGCGTGCCCGATTGTCCGGCGGGAATGGTCACGGTGGCGGGCACGGTCAAGGCGCTGGAGTCACTGCTGGCAAGCGCCACCACCAGGTCGGCGGCCAAAGTGCCTGATAGAGTTGCCGCAGCGGTCTTGCCGGTATCGCCTTCCCGCAGCACCGGCAAGGTCAGGCTGAGGATGCTGGTTTCCTCGTCGAGAATGGTCATTGTTTCCCCAGCCGGGGTCCAGCCCTGGACCGAGGCGGTGATCATGGCCGGCCGGTCGCCATTGATCTGGCTGTCGTTGACCAGGATGATGCTGAACTGCGCCGAAGTCGCGCCCGCCGGAATGGTCACCGTGGCGGGAAGCAGCGCGGAAGGGCTGTCACTGGTTAGAGTGACAGCCACGGCGCTGTCAATCGGAGCGCTGACGTTGACCAGTCCGGTCGGCGGCGAGCTTCCTTCGATGACGCTCTCCGGGATTTCCAGACTCAGGATCGCTGTTTCGTTGTCGTGGACAATAAAGGGTTTCGTCCCATTCGGATAGGTCGCGGCGGTGGCGGTGATGACCGCCGATTGCGATCCGTCGAGCAGGGCGTCATCCACCGGAGAGATCTGGAAAGTGGCTGATCCACTGCCTGATGGGACGATCACGCTGGCGGGTACCGTGGCATTGGCACTGCCCGAACTCAGGGCCACGGTGACATTGGCTGCGGGAACAGGCGTGACTGATAGAGTGGCGGTGACGGCCGCGCCGCCTTCGGTCGCGGAGTTCGCGGCGGTGATGGTGAGCGCCTTGTCAAGGACCTCGGCCACCAGGATGTCATCGAACGCGAAGCCATCGGTGCTGATGCCGTAGTTGTCGTAATGGTTGAAGCGGATCTTGAAATTGGCGGTGTAGGTCAAGCCGCGGGCGGCCACCGCCGCGTCGAGGTCGATGGAGATTTTCTGCCACGAGTTGGAGAGCGTCCGGAGGTCGCGGATTTCATGCCAGATCGTGCCGCCGTCGCTGCTCACTGCGATGCCGTCGAAGTCCGCGCCACCCGTGAAGGGATTGGTCGCGGGCGGATTGCCCTCATCGTTGAACATCTTGACCCAGAAGTTGAGGACGAGGCGCTCGCGGCCTGCCAGGTTGAGGGCGAGCGTCGCCTCATTGCGAGAGTAGTTGTCATCGACGCTCGAATCCATCGTCAGGTGATGGGTCCCGGCGCGCGGGGCGTTCACGGAGGTCACGAACGTGCGGTGGCTGGCGGTCCCGCTGATGGTCCAGGCGCTGCCAAGGGTGCCGGACTCGAAATTTTCCGCGAAGATGGAGTTGTAGAAGGGCTCGATGGTTAGATTGACCGTCCGGTTGAGGGTGGCCCCGCTGGCGGTGTTGGTGAAGGTGACGTTGCCGGTATGACTTCCGGCTGGCAGGGCATTTGCCGCAGCATTGAAAGTGACGATTACGGTGGCGTCCGCGCCAGGTGCCACCACCCCGGCGCTGGCGGATAGAGTGAGCCATGCCTGGCTCTTGGAGGCAGTCCAGTTGAGGCCGGACGGACCGCTGTTATGGAGAGTGTAGGTTTGCGATGTGGGAGAAATCGTGCCGGCGATCTGGCCGCCAGCGTCGAAGGTCGCGTAAGGAATGACGCTCAGGTTGTCCGGGATGTCGTAGGACTCGATCAAGCCGATGGTCGTGCTGCTGGAGGGTGATGTCGCGCTGGCTCCCATGCCGCGCTTGGCGAATGCAGTCCACAGTTCGTTCTGGTTGGCACCGGCCTGGTTGACGAGGTCGGCCTGGATGATGGAGTCGCGGGCTTGAAGGAAATTCGGATTCGCCGGGGCGAGTTTCATGCCGTCGGTCACCAATTGTAGTGCCAGCGTGTTGCCGATGGCGTAGCCGTGTCTGGTGATCAGGTTCGCGCGCAGGTCCCACAACGTCGCGCACCAGACCTCGCCTTGGTTGTGAACGGCGTTGGCCGAGCTGCCGATGATCGGGCTGCGCGGGATGCCGGCGTGGGAGCTGGCTTGGGTCGGGTCGATGTCTTTGAAAGTCAGCGGATTTTTCAACAGGTCCGTCGAATAAGGGTAGCGCCGGATGCCGAAATAATAGTTCTGCGTCAGGCTGGAAAACTGGCGCGTCGCGTAGCCGCCGGCCGCGTAATCGCCGTGAACATCGTCGCCCACCTCGCTGAGCAAGGCCAGGCCATAGAAGTCCGACCAGCCTTCGCCCAGGCCCTGGCTTTGGTTCGCGCTGATCCCGACACCGCCGCCGACGAGCCGGTTGCTCAAGCCGTGGGCGTATTCGTGAATGACGATCTCGGCGTCCAGATCGCCGTCGATGTCGGGTGTCGGGCCGGTGAAGATATACATTTGCATCCGGCCCGGGGAGCCGTCCGGCGGAGTGGAGAAATTCGCGTTGTTAGTGCCGCTGCCGTCCTGGGCGTCGGCCAGCACCGCATCATTGCCCTGGCCGCCTCGCGAGAAGTTGTTAGTCTGGAAATTTCCGGCGGACTCGGTGAAGCCGAGCTCGTAGAGTTTGTCGTGAACCCAGTTGTTCAGATAGAAAAGCTGGGTCACAGCGGCGTCTTTGTAAGCAGCAGGGGCGTTGGCGAAATCGACGGGAAAATCGAAGGTCCGGGTGGCCGAGGTTGGGCGGGGGAGATCGGGGACGTTGGGGTTCGCGTCGGAGTCGGTGTGGGCGGCCACGTTGTTGCCAATGGTCGCGGTGCCGCCGTCGTCGATCCAACCGTTAGGTGAGGCGGTGGTGTTGAGGGCGTCGAGCGTGACAAGTTCGCGGGTGACCAACGGCGGCTGCGTGGTGAGCGGGGTGGGGTGGCCGGGGGAAAGCGGTGTCGGGCTGTCGTGCGGTTGCTTGGTGGCGGCCTTGGCATAGACCCGATAGCTGGCCGGGGTGATGTAATTGGTGAGTCCCTGGCGGACGAGGATCGCGCCGTTTTCCGCATCGACCAGCACCCGGAACATCTCGCCGCGCCCGATGCTCATGATGATCACGTCCCATGCCAGCCGGGCGGAACCGGCGCTCATCGGCACCCACGCCAGACCGGCCCGCGTGTCGCTGATGGCGGGTGCCTGGAATTCCTGCTTCTTCTCAATTCCCTGCGGGCCATCCGTGCGGCTCACGAGTTTTTCATCCACCACGGTGTCGATGTCCGCAGCGGCCAGGACGATCGCACGGGTCGCTGCCACCGGCGGATTCGCGATCAAGGCCGCCCGTTGGTCCGCGTCCAGACGGGTCGCCGCCGCCGGGTCGCCGAGATAGTTTCCACCGAGTGTGATCAGCTCGCCGTTCTTCGTCAGGCTCGCGCGGAGGATGGTTTGAAAAAACGGAATGCCATCCAGTTCCTGCTGCCAGACGACGGTCTTCTGGCCGTTGTGCGCGGCGGTGTCATCGCGGGTGATCCGAGAGTTGCCCCCTTTCAGCGCGAGCGAGCCGTGGCCGAACAAATCCCGATAGACATCCACGAACCGAGCCACCACCTCGTCGATCCGGCCATCCGCCGCGGGTGGTGATAGAAATTTGCCAACAGCCGTGATGTTTTTCGGGCCGCCGGTGATTTCGTCGAAATCGATCCGCACGCCGGGCACCTGTTCGCGCAGCGCGGCAGCGGCGGTTTGGCGGAGTTTTTCGAGGTCCGTAGGGATGGCGTTGGGCTCGCGGGTGTCGGCGTTTTCCATCCCGTGGGAATGGTCGTGCCCGGGATGTCCCGGTGGGCTTGCCGCCCGGTGCGCCGACTGGGGGACGCCTGCCGGTTTGCCCACCCACCAGAAAATCAAGCCGGCCAATGCGAGGAGCGCGACAAGAACTGCGGGGGAATGGAGGCGTTTTCGTCTCACGCTGTTACATAAGCCATTGGGGATTCCGTGAGCAATCCATTTGTTGGATGGGGCCATGTGGCTCAGGGCTTTACCTACGACTGGAAACCGGTCCAGTTTTCTCCCCAGTGACCAACGCCTTTCATACTTTGGGAATCGAACCCGCGCTCGTCATTACCGACGAACTCCTGCGCGAACTCTACCGCGAGGCTGGCAAACTGACACACCCCGATGCCGGTGGCGGCGATGGCGAATTCGCCGCTCTGCGCGAGGCTTTCGCCATTGTCTCCAGCCCATCGCGTCGGCTCCGGCATTGGCTCGAGCTCCGCGGCACGGTGGGCGACGTCCGCGGCACCATCGACCCCTCGCTGATGGATCTTTTCACCGGCGTCGGCGCGGTCACCCAGCAAGCCGAGTCGGTTATCCGCAAGCGCGATGAAGCGAAGTCCGCACTCGTCCGCGCGCTGCTGGAGGGCGAAACCCAGCTTTGCCGCGAGGCCGTGGAGCGGGCAATCTCCCAGGTGGAGGCGACGATCTCCAAAGAATGCGCCGTGTTTTCCGAATTCGAAAACTCACCGGACCCCGATGTCCAGGCCGCTTCGAAAACTGCTAGAAACCTGGCCTTCCTCGAAAAATGGCGCGCCGGTCTGCGGGCCTGTTTCTCCCGACTCGTCTAACTCCCGCAGGTCCGTCCGGGCCACACTTTTCCGCGATCCACTCTCCCGCAGTTGGTTTCAGGATAGCTCATGCATTCCTGAGCGGAAACGACGCTTCGCCGACCTAGCGGACAAAACGGATGAGCTCGGCGACTCGCACGCTGGAAATCCGTGTTGCCAAGAAATGGGCGGAGTTATTCCGTGAAATCCGTGTCGGCGCGGGCGAGGTCCAATTCCTTGATCCAAAGGTTGCGATAGCGGACGTCGTGGCCCTCGCATTGCAGCTTGAGACCGCCGGGAACGTCGGTGATGCCCTTGCCTCCCTCATTGCCGCCGTCGATTCCGGATTTAGCCCCGCCCCAGACCTGGCTGATGGATTGGTTGGTGTGGACCTTGGTGCCGTTGAAATAGAGAGTGACCATGGCTTTTTCCGAAAGTTTGCCGTCCTTGAAACGAGCGGCGCGGAAGACCAAGTCATAGCTGTTCCATTTGCCGAGGCCTTTGTAGAGATGGTAGGGTGATTCGGTTTCATTGATCACCGCACCCATGCCGTGTTTGGTCTTGTCGCCATCGCAGATCTGGATCTCGTAGCGATTCTGCAGATAGACCCCGCTGTTGCCCCCCTCGTTGCCTACCAGGAATTCGATGTGGAGCCTGAAATCGCGGTAGGCTTTGTTAGTGACGATGTCGGCGCTGCCATATTTGCCGCCGGCGGCGACCGGATCGTCGGTCATCAGGACCGTGCCGTGGTCCACCGGATCGGCGACGATCTTCCATTTGATCGGCAGCGAGGAGGCGAATGCGGGCCCTTGCCAATAAGTCCATTTGCTGTCGAGCATCTCGCGCGTGCCGTCGAAGATCACCTCAGCGCCCGGGATCGGTTTCTCTCCGATTCCGACTCCAGCCTGAAGCTGCGGGATGGCAAACAGGAATGCGATGGGAAGCTGATGGACTGGGTTCATGGGACCGATCCATACTGCCATACCTCGTCGCATCTTTCGATGCCGCTATTCAAGACTTGCCTTTGAAATACTTCACGATGGCTGCGGTGAGGCCGGGGATGTCGTGTTTCGAGGCTTCCAACGCGGGCTTCACGCCGATCTTGCGCAGTGTGTCGCTGGTGACCGGGCCGATGCTGGCGGCGGCGCAGCCTTCCGGCCAATCGAGGCCGAGCGCGAAGAAATGTTCCACGGTCGAGCTGGACGTGAAGGTGATCATATCCGCGCCTTCCTCGATCAAGCGGGCGCGGGCTCCGGTGGGATCCTCCGTTTCGGCGACCGTCTGATAGGCGACGCAGTTGTCAACGATGGCTCCGAGCGCGGTGAGTCCCTCGCCGACGATGTCGCGGGTTTCGGCGGCTTTCACCCACAGCATGGTTAGATTCTCGATGTCCTCCTTTTTGAAAGCATCGATCAGCCCTTCCGCGACGAAGCGTTCGGGGATCAGATCGACTGCGAAACGGTATTCGCGGATCTTCTTCGCAGTGCCCTCACCGATGGCGGCGATGCGGGGATTTCCCAAGCTGCGCGCGTCGGGGAAGGAAGCGAAGAACGCGTCGAAAAACCGCTCGACGCCGTTTGGGCTGGTGAACACGAGCCAGTCGTATTCGTGGGCGTGAGTCACGAGTTCCGCAAATTCGTGGCGGTCCGGCGGGCCTTCGATGCGGATGGTCGGCAGCTCGATGACGTCCGCGCCGAGGTCGCGCAGCGCTTTGCTGAGTTCCCCCGCCTGCTCGCGGGTGCGGGTGACGACGATGCGCTTGCCGAACAAGGGCCGTTTCTCGAACCAGTTGATCTTCTTCCGCTCCTTCACCACATCACCGATCACGGCGACCGCGGGGGAGGTGAAATTCTCACTTTCCGCGATTTCGGCGATGGTGGAAAGCGTGCCGACGATGGTTTTTTGCGAACCGGTCGTAGCCCAGCGTGTTAGAGCGATCGGTGTATCCGCCGCCGCCCCGTGTTCGATGAAAGCGCCGGTGATCTCGCGCAGTCTGGCAACTCCCATCAGAAACACTTTGGTGCCCGTGGCTTTGGCGAGTTGCGCGTAATCCACCGAGCTGAAGCCCTTGGTCGGATCCTCGTGGCCGGTGAAGATTGTCAGCTGTGTGTTGTAATCGCGGTGGGTGACCGGGATCCCCGCGTAAGCCGGGCCGGCGATGGCCGAGCTGATGCCGGGCACGATTTCAAAATTCACGCCTGCCGCCGCCAGTTCGGCCGCTTCCTCACCGCCGCGGCCGAAAATCATGGGGTCGCCGCCTTTGAGCCGGACGACGTTTTTTCCTGCCTTGGTCTTTTCGACGATGAGGTCGTTGATCTGATCCTGCGGCACCGAGTGGTCTTTGGCGCGCTTGCCGACGTAGATTTTCTCACAGCCTGCTTTGGTCCAGTTGAGCAGCTCGGGGCTGCTCAGCGCGTCGTAAACGAGGACGTCCGCCAGCTCGATGCACTCCTTGGCGCGAAGGGTGACGAGACCGAGATCGCCGGGACCGGCGCCGACGAGATAACAAGTGCCAGAGGTGCTCATGAGAGGGAGTTGAAAAGTTCGAGTGCGAGTGAAATAGGGTCGGTGCCGCGGGCTTCGCCGGATTTCGGCGTGCCGCCTGCTTCGGGGAAAACGCGGGCTTGCAGGTGGATTTCATTGCCTGAAATTGACGAGAAAACTCCGACCGGGGTGTGGCAGCCGCCGTCGAGCAGCCGCAGGAACTCGCGCTCGGCGGTGATTCGCAGCCACGATTCGCGGTGGCCGATGGATTCGGCAAACACCCGGCTCGGGGCATCGCCCGCTCGGACTTCCAGGCCGATCGCGCCTTGCCCTGCGGCAGGGAAAAACTCGCTTTCGTCCAGCCGCGTGACGAACAATCCCGTGATTCCCAACACCGCCTCGGCCTCGTCGCCTGTCGCGACCGGCGGGATGTAGCCGAGTCTAACCAAACCTGCTTCCGCCAGCAGTATGGCCTCGTAGTTGCCGTCCTCCGCCAGCTTGCGCAATCGGGTCGGCACGTTGCCGCGCAGGTCGGTCACGGTGATGTCGGGCCGCAGCCACTCGATCTGTTTGGCACGCCGCACGCTGCTGGTGCCGACTCTCGCGGCCACTGGCAGTGCCGCCAGACCACCCGGTTCCCGCATCACCAGCACGTCACGGACCGGTGCCCGCTCCAATACCGCTGCCAGAACATAGCGCCTGCCTAACACTGTGGGCAGATCCTTCAAGCTGTGCACCGCGATGTCGATTTCCCCGGAGTCCAGAGCTTCCTCGATTTCCTTGATGAAGACGCCCTTGTCGAAAGTCCCCTCGGACTTCGCCACCTCGCTCAACGAGACATCCGTCCGCCGGTCGCCGGTTGTCCTGATCACCTTGCGGACGATAGGCCGGTTAGGAAATGCAGCGGCCAATGCGGCCTCGGTGGCCGTGGCCTGCACGAGTGCGAGATCGCTGCCGCGCGTGCCGACGATGATGGGGGTAGGGGATTCGGCGGTCATTTCGGGTTCGTTGGATGCAGTCCGCTTTCCATGGCGACGGATGCCCCGGCGTGCAAGCCCAAGCTTTGGAAACGGCACCTCCGCGCCTTTCGGCGCTGCACTTTTCCGCTGGCAAAAAAAGAGCGGCCCCGGACGAACCGGAGACCGCTTGAACATTCATTGTGACAAAGGCGCTTAGATTGCCATGTCCTTTAGCTTCTTCAGCGGGCGCACTTTGATGACCGTGGACGCTGGCTTGGCCTTGAAGATCGTTTCCTCCTTGGTGAAGGGGCTGATGCCTTTGCGGGCCTTGACCGCAGGCTTGCGCACGGTGCTGATCTTCAGCAAGCCTGGCAGGACGAATTCGCCGACGGCGTTTTTCTTGACGTGTGATTCGATCACCTCGGCGAGGCTGTCGAGGACAGCGGCCACTTGCTTGCGGCTGAGTTCGGTACTCGCCGCGATTTCGTCGAGGATCTGGGTTTTCGAGTATTTTTCTTTTACGGTTGTTGGTTTCTTGGCCATGCCGGGAGATCAGGGAAACAGCCGCGAATGTCAAGGCTGCTTAAGTCCGGCATCTCACAAAGCATGCGACTGACGAAGAATAGGGGCCATGCGTGACCCGGTTGGAGTGGTTTTCTGCAGAGCCAATGACCTATCAGGGGGACTTCCCCAATGGAGTCGGTGGTTTTCCTATTCGCCAAAGAACCGATGGATTGCCCCTCGACTTACCGGAATGATTGCACTCAGATTCCACGTAATAAAACCCCATGAGCGTTTCACCATTATCCCGCGTTGCTTCCGTTGTCTTGGTTCTATCTCTGCTGGCATCGCTCCCGGCGCTGGCTGCCGGTGGCGGGGCGGCACCGTATTTGAAAAAGCCGGACGCCTGGTTCTCCTCGGCGGAGGCCAAGCGCATCGCCACCGACATCCTGTCCTATCAGTCCGATCTCGGTGGTTGGCCGAAGAATACCGACACCGTTGACGATGTTTACAAAGGGGATCGAAAGGACCTCCGCCCCACCTTTGACAACGGCGCCACCACCGATGAGTTGCGCTTCCTGGCCCGCGCTTTCAATGCGACGAAGGATGAAACCTATCAGCGGGCGTTCTCGCGAGGCTTGGACTATATCCTCAAGGCGCAGTACGCTGCCGGAGGCTGGCCCCAATATTATCCGCCGGGCAAAGGGTATGCCCGCCACATCACCTTCAATGACGGCGCGATGGTGCGCTTGCTGGAGTTCGTCCGCGAGGTCAACAGTGCGGAGACCTACGCTTTCGTGCCCGCTGCGGAACGCAAGGAGGCGGGGAAGGCTTTTGAAAAAGGCATCGCCTGCATCCTCAAATGCCAGATCAAGGTCGCAGGCAAGCCCACCGTCTGGTGTGCCCAGCATGACGAACGCGACTACAGCCCGCAGTTGGCTCGCGCTTACGAACTGGCCTCGTTCAGCGGTTCGGAATCAGTCGGCATCACGAAATTGCTGATGAGCCTGGAGCGCCCGGGTCCCGATGTCATCGCCGCGGTCGAGGGCGCGGTGGCGTGGTTCGAGGCGGCCAAGCTGAACGGCATCCGGTTGGAACGCAAACCCGACCCGAAAGGCCCGAAGGGAGTGGATCTAACTGTCATTCAGGATTCCTCGGCCCCGCCGCTGTGGGCGCGCTTCTACGATCTCAAGTCGGGCAAGCCGATCTTCTGCGACCGGGACGGAGAGCCGAAAGGCAGCATTGCGGAAATCGGCATCGAACGCCGCAACAACTACGCGTGGTACGGCAACTGGCCGCAATCGCTGTTGGAGAAGAACTACCCGGCCTGGAAGAGGCGGAACTGAATAAGACGGTCATTCTAACGACCCCGGCGGGTGGATTTCCGATAGACGCCGGGGGTGATTCCCTCGGCCTTCTGAAAGGCAATGAAGAAGGTGTTGATGTTCGGGTAGCCGCATTGTTGCGCGATGAACTCGATCTTCTCATCGCTTGCCGAGAGCAGTTTTTTGGCGACTCCCAAGCGGATCTCGCGGATTTTCTCACCCGGCGTGCAGTTGATGTGCTCGCCGAATGCCTGGTGCAGGCCGCGCACCGACATCCCCGCGACCCTGGCGACGTCGTTCACGCTGATCATGGCGGCGTAGCTTTTCGCGATGAAATTCAGGGCCCTCGAGACACCGGGGTGGGCCACCGCGAAGATGTCGCTGCTCTTGCGGACGATGATCCGCGCGGGGGCGATCCGCACCGGCTCCGTCGGCATCTCGCCACCTTTCATCATCCGGTCCAGCAGCGCGGCACCTTGGTAGCCTTGTTCCTCCAGATTCGTATCGACGCCGGAAATGGAGCGGTTGGCGCCGCCGATAGGTAGCAGATAGTCCTCGATGCCGACGATGGCGACATCGTCAGGCACCGGGATCCCCGCCTGATCGCAGACCTCCTGCACCTCCACGGCGAGCGCCCCGTTTGCAACGAAGATGGCGATCGGTTTCGTCGCGCCCTGGAGATGGCGGAGCAGCCAGTCCCGGCGCAGCGCCCAATTGCTGCCGGTACTTTTGTTTTCGCCTCTTCCGCCAAATCCGTGGGTGAGACTACGACCTAACCACCGCGAAGCGGCGTGCCTCTCTTGAAAGTTGTCCACGACAGGCCGATTCGAGAATGGGACTGAAACTCGTCGGAGAAGCGGACTGTTGTGGGCA